>SLGA01000131.1 GCA_007123985.1 Balneolaceae bacterium
AAGCGTAATTGTTGCTGTTATTATAAACAGCACTATGCTGCTTGAGTTTTTACCTGTCAATCATCTAACAAAAAGTATTCTTGTCTTCGGGATATTGTTATTTATCCACCCTTTATTATATTGGCCGTTTTTTGCGAAATAATTGAACTATGACGAATGCTGTAGACCGGAGGAAACGGATGTAATGATCGGAGCAATCGCCGGAGACATCATAGGATCGGTGTATGAGCAGCGGCCAGTCAAGAACAAGGATTCTCCTCTATTTCATTTCATGCCCGGTGTAGTTTCACGGACGACACCGTGCTCATTGCAGATACCATCCTCTCCGGGAAACTGAACACTTCCATTTGACATATACGAATGATTACCTGAAACAGATAAATATAAAGCTTGCTCAGGCTCTACCATTTATACTTTATTTTTAAAATAGCACAAATCAAATCCAATGTTTTTCTAGTAATTAATTTATACAGCGGTAATTTTTCGATATAATTCGCAAAAATAGGACCATTTATATAATACCATTTTATAAATCTTCTTCCTGTTTTTGAATTAAACAAGAATTCATCTCGCCATCTACGAAGTACTAATAATTGCTCACTGTCATAATCACCATAAACAGCTGTGGCTATAAAACATGGTCCTTTTGCTTTCATTTTCTTATTCATATTCTCATTCATAATAATATTCTCTAACAATTTTTTTTCTAAATCAGCTGATAGCCTCATCTTTATTGACTCAGGGGAATCATGATCGAGATCTTCTTCGATTTTCAACATAGCTTGTTTAGGATCATAATAAAGACCTCTTTCGCTGCTGGTCCACCCTCTGTTTAATTCAAGTAATTTACCACAAGATGGACATGTATCAAATTTATTACTGATTATTTCAGATGATTTTCTTTTTACAACGTCTTCATTTTTATCATGAAAAAAGACGTAAGAACAATGCCCACATTGAACAAAATGAAAGCCCATTATTATATACTCCTTTTATCGGTTTATAGACTTAACTACGTCTGAAGAAAGTTAATTAGCAGACGTAATGGACAAAAGAATAGAAAGTTCAGTTGGATAAATTCTTTTGTCTACACTTTAATTATCTTAAAATGAGATCGAAAGCCGGAAATCAACTTATTAGGCTGTCCCCCGGGAAATTGCGAGTACGCTGAAGTCACGATGCAAGGACCGATATTCATAAAACAGGTTCTGGCAGAAACATCAAAACCAGCTTTCACCAGTGCGACAGGTACGCTCGCGCCAGCCAGCAACCATGAAGGCCTATTTCCGTGTGGCGGGCCATGTTCACATGCTATGCCGGCTGCAATCGCAGCATCGTAAATTGCACATGCAATGTAAGCCCGGGCACGAGAATCAAGCCTATCGGCTACCGCATGGTAAAGATCACCCACCCAGCGATAAACGAGGGTTACAAACGGACCCGCCACCGCAGTATGAACCAGTGCCATATCGAACTTATCTCCGGGTGCCATTCGTGCAGTTTTGTTGTAATGATCGGGATATTTAAGAGAGGGTCTAGCCCCGGTTTCGATTTTATTATCAATGAGTCCTTGTTCCAGTTGGTGTATTATCTGCTTGGCTGATTTGACAACTTGAGCATACTGTGGCGGTGCAAGTTCAACATACCTCTTGTATGATGCAAGCGCCTCCCGCTTGCGGCCCCAGTGTGCCAAGATGGTGCCTTTTGTGTAGTGAATGCGGGCTGACTCAGGATTTACTCGAATTCCCTTTTCACAACACTCAAGTGCATCTTTAATTCGTCCAAGTCCAAAAAGGGCATGTGACCTCTCATCCCATAATACTTCTTCCAGTACACTATCTAGAGAAATATCAAAAGCTGAATCACATAAGCGCAACGCTTTTTCAAATGAACCCTCGTTGTTTGTCTTAATTATTTTTTGAATCATTCTTTTCAGCTCTCTAATACGTTCATGATGAAGCAGTGCAGATTGATCCTTTTCACCACTCAAGGCAATCTGTGCGATTTTGATATTAGGATCGTCTGGCTGAGTCAACTTGATGAAAGCAGAAAAGTCATCTTTCATTTTATCAGTATTGCCCAAATTATAATGCAGGATAGCCCGGTTCCAATACGAAAGAGCATCTTTTGGCTCAATCCCGAGAGCCCGGTTCAGATATTTCAAACTTTGCTCCATCTTTTCATTGCAGTCATCAGGGTTTAATTCTTTTTCGGAGAGCCTCATAAGAGCAGCGCTGAGATTACACATTGCTTTATAAAACATCTGGTCCACGTTCAATGCTTTTTTATACCACTCTACAGCCACATTATCCTCACGTAACCTTTCGTATACCAAACCAAGGTTGTAATAAACATCTCTTTTTAGCACGGAATCCGAAGTTAGCTTCAGCACCATAATAAAATCCTTGCGAGCACTTTTAAGATCGTCGGAACTAACATATGAGAGACCACGTTGATACAGTGCAGGTATGTTTTGGGAATCTGACTTGATGACTTCAGAATAGAGCCCTATCGCTTTCTCGAATTGCCCGGAACTATAGGCTGCATTAGCCTTACGCATTTCATTTTGCCAATGCATTTCTTACACCCCTTCTTTCTCTTGATTAGACTATTATGCAAATGCATCAGGGGATGAACTGAACCACCCAGAATTAATAAACAAAATCAAGAACGTACGGCATATCGGTCCAATCATCCCCTGCTATCACTCGGTTGCCCGTCGGAGCAAAATCACAACATAAAAACTCTCCAGGCCCCGGAAAAAAGGCAATTTCTCGTCCGGAAGAAATATCGGATATTCTAAATGTCTTGTCACGTCCCACCGTAGCCAGGAACCTGTCATCAAAGCTAAATGAACATGCACTAACAATACCCTCATGATGCTTTATAATCATTTCAGGCATTTCTTTTCCCAGCTTCCAAATGGCTACTGTGTGATCTGCGCTGGTCGAGACAAAAAGATCCCCTGTGTGACTAAATGCACAACCTAGAACAACATGTTTGTGGAAACTCAAGATTTTATTTTCAAAGTTTTCAATATTCCAAACCCTCAGTGTACAATCTGCCCCGGCTGAGAGAAGAATTGACTTACTAGTAGGATGAAAGCGACAACAATAAACTGGACCAATATGGCCGATCAATTTTGCGATGGGCTCTCCAGAGTCAGCCTGCCATAATCTGATTACACCATTTGAGTATGCCGAAGCAACAACAGAGCTGTCCTTGTTGAAGTCACAAGAAAAAATTGTAGCATTTCCATGCTTCAGAATCTTAATATTTCGCTTTGTACTTATGTTCCAAAGCCTGAGAGTTCCGTCTGCTCCCGCGGAAGCTAATTTTTTTCCTTTCCTTTGGAAAATACAATCACTAACCGGCCCTTCATGTCCTTCTAAAAAAGCATATTTTTCGAAAAGACTTTCTGAATAAAGGGTTATTGTCCCGCTATGGTGGCCAGCAGCATAAATGTCGCCATCTGGAGAATAGACGCAGGTTATAGTGCCTCCCTTTTCATTCCTGGACGCAGAGGCCTCCTCAGGATTGCTCAGGGACCAGATATTAACATGTCCTTCGGCACCGGCTGATACCAGCATCTCTCCATCGAGATCGAAAGAACAATAATCGATCCACCCTTTGTGACCGAAAAACTTCAACTTATCGTGGGGCATTTTGCTTCTATAAACACAGACCAAACCAGATATGCTTCCAGCTGCAATCATATCCCCATTACGACTGAAGCGGCAGCTTAACAAAGATTCTCCTAAATCTGTTTTAAAGGTTTCTCTGTCATTATCAAAATCCCATATCCTCAATACTCCGGAATAATCGCAGATCGCCAGTTTCCGATCCTTAGGATGAAAAGCACAACAGGATGCGGAGTTGACAGAAAATTCATTGGATAAAGTTTTCCGTCCGCCAAAGAGATCCCAAAACAGCACTTTGCCGTCTGAACCTCCGCTAACAAGGAGTGAAGTATTGCAATCAATATCACATGTTAAAACTTCGCCCTGGTGAGCTTTTACTGAAAATATACTTTGAAATTTTTTTAAGTCCCAGAAAGAAAGTGTACCATCCGCAGACCCACAAAGAATTTTTTCACAGTCATTACTGATTGCACAACTACGGAGAGCTCTTAAAGAAACCTCGAGAATGGAAATACGCTTTTTTTTGAAAAAATACTAGATTTCTAAATTGCAATCGATATCACCTACCGCAATCAAGTTGAAAGCCTGATTTACACTGCCACACAAAATATCAACGCCATTGTCTCTCAAGGTAAACTCATGTTCACCGGTAGATGCTTTCCAAAATTTGAGAGCACCATCAGAGCCTGCAGACACAATAAACTTACCATCGAGAACATAGCAGCAAAACTTGGCCGCACTGTTATGAGCCACCAAACTCTGAACCAATGCTTCAGATTCTCGTAATCGATTCACTATGTGAAGCCACGGCTTAGCTCCTTGTTTTTTACGCCAAATTAACTCAGAAGCAAGAACAGCAGGCATGCTTTTTACCTTATCAGACCACTGCAGACGGTTGTACATCTGCTGCCAGAGAATACCGGGGCGCTCCCGGAGGTTGTGCGTTTCCCGTCTAAAATCAGAGGCAAAGGCCGACAGCACAGCCTGCTTTTCTGTAT
>SLGA01000039.1 GCA_007123985.1 Balneolaceae bacterium
AATATTTTTATACTTCCTCTTGATCTTACAATTCAGGATGCCACAAAAATGATAATAAACCATCTTGAGGAACATGATTTAACAATTGATGGTATCATCCATAATGCCGGGCTACTCGTTAATAAACCATTTGCACAATTGAGTGACTCCGACTGGGAAAATCAATTTCAGGTGAATGTAATGGCTCCTGTAAAATTAACACGCGATCTGTTGCATCATTTCAACGAAAAATCACATATTTTGAATATTGGCAGTATGGGCGGATTTCAGGGAAGTTCAAAATTCCCCGGATTGAGTGCATACAGCGCAACCAAGGGTGCGTTAAGTATTCTAACTGAGTGCCTTGCAGCAGAACTTTCGGAAAAGAGTGTGTCAGTAAACTGCCTCTGCCTTGGTGCCGTACAGACAGAAATGCTTGAGCAGGCTTTTCCAGGCTTTAAAGCTCCTGTGCAGGCTGAAAATATGGCTGAACATATCGGAAACTTTCTTCTGAATGGTCACAATTTTTTCAACGGTCAAATTCTGCCCATTACTTTAGGTAACCCAGGTTAAAACTATCTCATGTATAAAAAAATCATCTCCATATTTCTACTTGCCTCATTGTTCGGTTCATTTCTTGTCAAGGAATCCAATGCTCAATCTGCCGAACTAATTGGCGGTAATCTTCTAAACGGCGCTGTTACAGGAGCTTCTTTGGGAGTTGCTACCATGGGACTTCAAAATAGCAGCAATTTAACGCCTTTGAGAATCGGGCTTGGAAGCGGAATACTTGCCGGAGCCGGATTGGCAATTTACGATATTGCTACACTACCCCCTGGCCAGCAGTTTTTTATCTCCGGTACTTTTAATGACGGTACAAATACCTCTGTTATTATACTCCTTGATACTTTTTACGGAGCAGTTTTAGGTGGAGCACTGGGCACTGCTGTTATTCTCATAACAAACAGCTCTCTACTTGACGGTTTGCAGTATGGAACAAGTGCAGGAGCGTGGCTAGGATTCGGATTTGGTTTGATTGATAGTTTTGCTCTTGCTGAACGAAATCGTGATTATATGTCAAATAATCTGGGCAACAGAACAGCATTATTTGAATTAAATTCGAACAACACCCGAATAAACATCGGTGAACCGGGACTATTTGGATATAATGATTTTACCAGTTCAGTGGTTGATTTCAAGATTCAGCCAACTATTAATCTTCTTTCTATAAGAAGTCAGTTTTAAAAAGTCTTTACTTCACCTTTGCCGTTGCTAAAGACCGGATTAACTCTTTAACTGTATTGAGATGCCCCGAAATGGATGGATTCAATCCATCGCTCAGATAATACCATGCCTCAGGCGGATTACCCATTCTTCTGCCAAGCGGATCAACAATGTAGCCTTTCTTACCAGTGATAATTTCTCGAATTTGGCTCAAATCCGCTGATACAATATCAAACTCAAACAGCTCCATTTTTTCCAACAACCCCGGAATAACAGGTACTGGTGTAATCCAAATAGGTGGATTTTCCGTGACAGTGGCAATTGCATCTTCAATTGTGGACAGATTTTCCCATGTTTCTGAAAGTGGCACCAACGTTCGTCCCGGAGCAAAATTCAGTCGCTGTGCATCAAATGTTCCAAGGCTCACAATTACCCAATTGGGTTCGTGTGAAAGAACATCTCTGTTCATTCTTCGTAATGCATCAGATGAGGTATTGTTAGCAATACCAGCGTTTACAAATGTGAACTGAGCTTCTGGCACAGTAATATTGAGCACATGTTGAAATATTTCGAACCAACCCTGTTGATCATCTGTAGATGAATCCCCAAGCGCTACAATTGTATCGTCGTTTGAAAAAGGCAGTTCATCAAGCCAGTCAATTATTTCATCATCCTTTAACAATTCAAGCGCAGCTTCCTTTGCATTCTGTTTAAAAAAATCTCTCAGTTTCTTATACTCTTCCGTTTCTAAACCGAATAATCCTGATAAAGAATTTATATTTTTAATTCCCGGTAACAATGGGAAGTACTTCTCAAGATTTAAAAATTGAAACAGGTACTTTTCGATTGCTTCTTTCTCTTTTTCTGAAGCTTTATGTTCACTCATTTCTTTTGAATTAATTTGTTTACGAGTTTAGGCAAACCAGTTGCTGCTGTTTCTTTGATATGAATCCACGAATCAGGTAGATGTATTTCTGTTTGCGACGGATCAACGATATATTTTTCTGCGCGATTATTCACATAGTGAACCAGACTTGCTGCAGGATAAACCGCAAGGGAGGTGCCAACTATAATGAAGATATCAGCTGTCTCACTTAATTTTGCAGCTTCCTCAATCATTGGAACGGGTTCACCAAACCAAACTATATTTGGTCGTAACTGCGTCCCGTCTTTTGCGAGGTCTCCTAATGAAATTGATTCATCGCCAATATCTTGGATCATATCAGGGTCAGTTTCGCTCCTCGCTTCTCTAAGCAAGCCATGAAGATGATAAATATTTGCAGATCCTGCTCTTTCGTGCAGATCATCAACATTTTGAGTTATTATTGAGACTTTATACTTAACCTCAAGCTCTTTTAAAGCAACATGAGCTGCATTTGGTATTGCTTTTGCTGCCTGTTTTCTGCGCATATTATAAAACTCAAGAACTCTCTCTTTATCTTTATACCAGGCTTCAATTGAGGCAACATCGTTGATGTCATAGCCTTCCCATAAGCCACCGGAATCCCGAAATGTCGCGAGGCCGGATTCTGCACTTATCCCTGCTCCGCTTAAAACAACAATATGTTTCAAACTAAATTATTAAGCTTTAACAAATTGCAACCAGGAACTAGAATCCGAATAATCTTCAAGGACACTGGCTTCCTCATTCTCAGTATAAGAAGTGATGATTGATTTGATTTCGGCTCTCAGAATTTTCATGCTATTTGAAATCATTTCACTGTTAAAACCACTTTCACCAAGTTTAATGGTCATGTCCAGTGTTACCATTCGGCCAAGAGCTTTACCCAACTCAACCAGTTTTCTTTGCGCCATTTTGGTATCAACATCAAAATTCAGTGAATCTTTGAAATAATCAGCAGAATTCTCAGTTAGAGAATAATTTTTTAGAAATTTATATAGATTTGTTTCTTTTGATTTACGCATCATCTTTAAAACAGACTCAGATATCTGTTGGTAGAGTATATCGTTGGAACCTTCAAATATTTGAAATGGTCTGCTATCAACCATTGCCCGGCCTGCGATATGGTCGAGTCTGTATCCTTTTGCTCCTACAAGTTGCATAAGGGATTGTGATGCTTCGTGCATGTAATCTGTTACCACAGATTTAATAGAATTTGCAGCAACATCCATTCTTGATGTATCCTGTTCAAGCGGTACATTTGTGCTTGTAAAATAACTCATAGCAGAGCTTGCTGTGAAATAAGACTGCAAAGTTGCTAAACGCTCTTTAACTTGATCATAATTAAAAAGGCTTGTACCACCTACAAATCTGTTTTTACAATGTGAAAGTGCTTCATCCAGCATACGCTTCAAATGTCCTGTACTCATTCCCGGAAATTGTAACCTGCTCCTGTGAAGTATATCGAGCATCATTGTAATTCCGGTCCCTCTGGGCTTTAGTCTGTATTCTTCCGGCACCTGAATATTCACTTCGTTTCGACCGTACGGCAACATGTATAACCCAAGATTTTTATAGTATTCAAGAACTTCAATCCCTCCATTTGAACTATCATGTACGAAAAATCCAATATCTCTGCCAAGATCACCATTTTCATCATATCCGCGAGCTGTTATAAGCCAAAAATCAGCCCAACCTGTAAGGCCCGCCCAGTGTTTTAAACCATCGATTGAATATATTTTTTTATCAGAATTGTACTGGAAACCTGTTTGCATTTTTAAAGCATCTGAACCAAAGTCTGGTTCGGTAATCATCAGACCACCCATGTTTTTCTTCTCTATAAATTTGCCAAACACATCTGTTTTAGCACTTTCACTTCCATAATTAGCAAGTGGTTGCAAAAAGAGAGCACCATTAATACCCATCATTAATGATAGCGGTAAAGATTGGTACGAAGATGCTTCAAGCATTGAAAGTGCCTCACTTGTAACAGCACCTCTTCCATTATATTTTCGAGGAATGAATGTTGATAAGGGGTTACATTCAAGTACCTCACGCATAATGTATGGAGGTATGCCCCGATTCGTTAATAATTGATCTTCATCATTACGTTCAGTGAAGAGTTCGTTAAGTTTGGTTGAATATGCTTCAATAAAAGATCGAATGTCTTCCTTTAAGTTGAGCGATTTGGTAATGTCTAAATTCAAAATGCCTTTTGTTATTTAATAAGAGTTGAATCCATAAATATAACGAATAACGGGAATTTATTCATTCCATCTATTTTCAAAATATTTTGAAAATTCAAACCAAGGTTTAACAGGTAATTATTTATTGAGTAGAAGAGATTTATTAACAAAAAAAGCCTCCTCTTCGCATAGCGAAGGGAGGCTTTGTTTTTATAAGGAGATGAGGCAACGACCTACTCTACCGCGATTGCAGTACCATCGGCGCTGCGGAGCTTAACGGCCGTGTTCGGAATGGGAACGGGTGGGACCTCCGCGCTGGAATCACCTCATCAGTAATT
>SLGA01000184.1 GCA_007123985.1 Balneolaceae bacterium
AAGTGCTGTCTCCAAACATGGATGTTCTTATTGCCATCGGTACAGTTGCATCATTAATTACCGGCCTTGTTGCACTTGGGTATGAACTTGGCTGGATAGATTCACCTTTCTATAGTTTTGCCGGAATTGCAGCTATGATTATGGCATTTCATTTAACCGGTCGATATATCGAAACGAAAGCAAGAGGCAGCGCATCAGATGCTATTACCAAGCTGCTTACACTTGAGGCGAAAACTGCGAGAATTATAAAAAACGGGAAAGAGTTAGAGATCAATATCAAAGAGCTCAACATTGGTGATGTGATGATTGTTCGCCCCGGTGAAAAAATACCGGCTGATGGTTCTGTTGTTGATGGCAAAGGTTCTGTTGATGAAGCCATGATCACAGGAGAGTCGATGCCGGTAGTAAAGGAGATAGGGAGTGAAGTGATTGGCGGTACAATAAATACAGAAGGTACCATCAGGGTGAAGGTAAAAGAGTTGGGTGAAAACTCTTTTTTGAATCGAATAATTGCAATGGTTGAAGAGGCACAGGGTTCGAAAGTGCCCATTCAGGAGTTTGCAGATAAAGTAACGGTGGTTTTTGTACCAGTAATTCTTCTGCTTTCTCTTTTAACATTTTTTGGATGGTGGTTTTTTGGAGAAACGCTTCAACCTTTGCTGCTCTTTGCTGAGCCTTATCTGCCGTGGATCATTACGGATTTAAATACAATTAGCCAGGCATTTTTTGCCTCACTGGCAGTTCTCGTGATTGCATGCCCATGCGCTTTGGGGCTTGCAACTCCAACTGCACTGATGGTAGGAACCGGTTTGGGTGCAGAAAATGGCATTTTAATACGAAAAGGAGAGGCTATTCAGCGCCTGCAGGATGTAACTACGTTCGTTTTTGATAAGACCGGTACACTTACCAAAGGCGAACCGGAGGTTAATAAATGGCGGCATATTGGTACATCAGAAGATGCAGACAGGGTCAAATCAATCGCTGCTTCAGTTGAAAATCTTTCCGAGCACCCAATTAGTAAAGCGATTACGAACTATGTTGGAACCGAAGAGTTGTTCGAGGTGAAAAATTTCGCTTCGTACACAGGAATGGGAGTTAGCGGATTGGTACATGATACGATTATTGCCGCCGGTAATATTGCTCTTATGGATCAAATGGAATGCCATATCACAGAAGAGGCTAAAAAACATGCGAATGAGTTATCAGGAAAAGGATTCACTACAATTTATATCGCAATTGATGGTAATGTTTCTGCAATTGCTGCACTATCAGACAGTTTGAAACCTCAATCTGAAAAAATGATCACAAAAATTCATCAGATGGGTTATACAACAGTAATGCTAACGGGAGATCAAAAAGAGGTTGCCCGGCAAATAGCAGATCAAACCGGAATTACCAAAGTCTTTTCGGAGGTGAGGCCGGATGAAAAGGCGAATATCATTAAAAAACTTCAGGATGACGGTGAAATTGTTGCGATGGTAGGAGATGGAGTTAATGATGCTCCAGCACTTACACAAGCTGATGTTGGTATAGCATTAGGTACAGGTACTGATATTGCAATTGAATCGGGCTCAATTATTCTTGTTGATGGTAACCCTGAAGCTATAATTAGGGCGTTGAATGTAAGCCGGGAAACTTTTAAAAAAATAAAACAAAATCTTTTTTGGGCATTTTTCTACAATGTTGTGATGATTCCCGTTGCTATTATAGGCTGGATGCATCCGGTTTTAGCAGAAGCTGCAATGGCTATGAGCTCGATCAGTGTGGTTGGTAATTCGAAGAGACTTACCAACAAAAAAATCTAAAAATGTGGATAACATTTAAGCTGATTAGTGGATTGGTATCGGATGCAATAAAAAACGATTATTTTAAGAATAAATTGGGCATCTTTGTAAAAAATTAATTACTTTCCCAGAAGCTAACAGAGTGTGGATAACTTAAGTCAACTGTTAGTGAATACATCTACAGATAACAATTCCATTCTATTGCTTTTTCTCGATGAAAAATTGGAAAACAGTTCTTTTTAAAGTTGCTCTTATCGTTGTAATTATTATTGTTGCTTTTACAGGATAAAAGCAGTTTAGAAACATTTATTTAGCCAGTTTTTAGTAGCATCTCCACATGCGGAATACCGTCAACGGGATAACTGTTGCTTACCTTTTTGAACCCAAAAGATGTGTAAAAATCCAGCAAGTATTCCTGGGCTTCTATTCGAATTGTTTCTACCCCTTTACTTTTAAGTGTTTCGATCGACTTTTTAACAATCTCCCTTCCAAAACGTTTACCGCGGTATGCTCTATCCACAACAATTCTACCAATGGAGTGCTCTTTAAATTTCTTACCGGGTACTACCAGCCTTGAATATGCTGCAAGTTTGTCTTCATCAAAAAGCATAATGTGCTCTGAAGATAAATCGATAATGTCAATATCTTCGTAGATACAATTCTGCTCGATGATAAAGACATCCTGTCGGAGCTTTAAAATCAGATACAAATCGGTAGGAGTGAGAGAATCAAAATTGGGTACATGTTTCCAGTTCATGGTAACCTTAGGCTGAAAATTTCGTAATTATAGCAAATATGAACAAATAAGACCGGGATGTTAAAAATACTTCTAATCAATAGCATAGTAATATTTGCAGGTGCCTACTTACTTGAAGGTGTAAACGTAAAAAACTTCTTTACTGCTGTTGGAGTGGCTTTGCTCCTTGCTATCCTAAATACCTTTTTAAAACCAATATTACTGTTTTTAACACTTCCATTAACAATAGTTACGCTTGGTCTTTTTATCCTGGTAATAAATGCTTGGATCCTGCTCATTATCAACAAACTTATCGATGGATTTACCATAAAAGGTTTTTGGTGGGCCGTTCTTTACAGTATCTTTATCTCTATAGCGAACGCTGTAATGTTTAAATTTTTCTGATTAACTCAGATTTATTTACTCAGTAATATCTTTAAAAATATTATAAGATTTCTGTAGAGCATTATTCTGCAGAAGCTTAAGAGAAAATATACTTATATGGTTTCGAAATTAGTAGAAGTGAAAAATGAAGCGGGCTTGCATGCTCGTCCCGCCTCTGTTTTAGTTAAAGCAGCATCAAGGTTTAAGTCTGAATTCACTATAAAAATGTATGGTTACAGCGTAAACGGTAAAAGTATTCTTGGGGTAATGACACTTGCTGCAGAGCATGGTGCCGAAATGGAGTTGATTTTTGATGGGGAAGATGAGGAAGAAGCTTTGGCAACTGTTGCAGAATTGTTCGAGAATAAGTTTCAAAATCAACAACTATGAAAGAGCTTCAGCCGAAAGTCTTATCCGGTCGACCGGCCGCCCAGGGTATTGGAATTGGTAAGATTTGGATACTGGCAGATGACAATAAACCCGTTCATCCGGAAAAAATCAAAAAGAAAGAGATTCGGAATCATCTGGAAAAATATGAACGGGCGAAAAAAATAGTAACAGAAGAGTATCAAAAAGTAAAACAGCTTCCTGATGATTTTGATTTGGGTGATATCATCGAAGCACAGATACAGACTCTGAATGATCCTGAAGTTGAAAAACTGATCACAAAAAAAATTGAAAATGAACTCAGTACCGTTGATTATGCTATTTTCAGTACCTATAACGATTATATACAGCTTCTTGAAGCTGCTGATGCAAAATGGGCTAATGAACGTACCATCGACATTGTATCCGTGCGTGATGACCTGATTCAGGCTACAAAAGAAAAGAAGAGAGTGTTCGACGTACAGTCTGGTGAAATTGTATTTGCGAATGATATTTCACCGACCGCAATGGTAAAATTGAGCCATAAGAACATTGGCGGTATTGTTATGGAAAAAGGTGGTTTCACTTCTCATGCTGTAATTCTTTCTCAATCTCTGGGAATTCCATGTGTTATTAACGCTCACTGGGACCGCTATAACATCACACGGGGAAATAAAGCCATTATTGATGGCTCAACCGGACAGGTAATACTAAGGCCAAGCCGCCGGCAAATTGATGAATATGAAAAAAGGAGAGACGATGAGATTAATCGGTTCAAAAAAGCTCTTGAATGGACACAAAAACCGGATAAAACCAAATGCGGTTCTGAATTTAAATTAAGGGCAAATGTAGAGTTTTTAGAAGAGCTTCCTAAACTTGGCAGCCACGGTGCCAGTGGTATTGGGTTGTTACGTACGGAGACTATTCTTTTTGAAACGGATGATTTTGATGTTGAAGATCAGGTTGAATTTTATAAAAAAGTTGTCGAAAAAATAGAGGCAGATACAGTTACAATCAGGCTTTTTGATGCGGGTGGCGATAAGCTTATCGAAGGATCGGAGGGTGAATCGAACCCGTTTTTGGGTTGGCGTGGTGTGCGAATGCTCCTCGATAAAAAAACATTACTTAAACGCCAGCTTGAAGCTATTTACAGGGTAGGAGGTATTTACCCCGGGCGTATAAAGATATTAATCCCGATGGTATCGCGAATAGAGGAGATTCGAACCGTAAAAAAATATTGTACGGAAGTACAAAAAAGCCTCGAACTAAATGGAATTTATTTCGATCGAAATATTCCTGTCGGTATTATGGTAGAAGTGCCCAGTATAGCCCTGATGGCCGCAGAAGC
>SLGA01000107.1 GCA_007123985.1 Balneolaceae bacterium
CAATCCATTCAATCCAACCACACAGATTCGATATCAGTTACCGGTTGCCAGTCAGGTAAACCTTAGTGTGTATGACATGACCGGCCGTCATGTTGGCACCTTAATTAACGGGCAGGTTTCTGCCGGGCTTCACAGTGTGACGTTTGATGCAAGCAGCCTTTCGAGTGGTGTTTATATTTACAGGTTGCAGGCCGGGGAGTTTCAGCAGGTTAGAAGACTGACAGTGATTAAATGACTTTTGTAAAGGATTTTTTCTGAAAGTGTTTACATCTTTAGCAAACTCAAATCTTGTTTATTACTTTTAGAACTATACCACTCTGAAATTTTGGGTTAAATAGAACTACATTCTACAGACTTGGTTAATATGATTCTTCATCTTACACAAAATCATTCATCTGGCTTATCTGTACCCTTTAACTGTTTCTTGTTCTTATTTTTGTCTCTTTTTTTGAGTTTGATTGTGGTATTTCCTGAAGATGGCCATTCTCAGGATCTGCCCGCTCCAACCTTTTCAGCAGGCAGTGGTTTCTACCCAGATTCATTTACACTGACATTGAGTACCGACTCAGAAGATGCCGTTATTCTCTACACACTCGACGGTTCTGTTCCGAACCCTGAGCACATTGGCGGTACTAAGTATGAACTCGAAATGGTTGTAGGTGATGAGCTTACAGAGAGGCCAATGGAAACGTTTGTATAC
The DNA here is from genome assembly GCA_007123985.1 of Balneolaceae bacterium. Taxonomy (GTDB): domain Bacteria; phylum Bacteroidota; class Rhodothermia; order Balneolales; family Balneolaceae; genus Rhodohalobacter. Next base: position 701 of record SLGA01000107.1, read on the forward strand.
TCCTCACCACTCCAAATTGAAGCTCGCAGCAGCCATCCTAATTCTGTTTCTACAATTTCCACGCATCATAACAGATTCAGAGTACCGATGAGTACCATTCCGAAGGCTACTGTTGTGAGAGCTGCTGTTTACGCGGATAATGTAATTGGCCCGGTATCCACCCATACATTTTTTATAGGAGATGAGATGACGAACTTTTTAGAACTGCCTGTTTTAAGCCTGACAGTCTCTGAAAATTCCTTCTGGAGCTATGAAGATGGAATTGTGGTTCCGGGGAAATTTTTTGATCCGGATAAGGAACCGATCTGGAGAGAGAATGGAAATCCATTTCAGAGGGGTCGGGAATGGGAGCGTGAAGTACATGCGGAGTACTTTGACCGTTCTGGTTCATCTGGCTTCTCACAAAAGGCGGGAATACGAATTCATGGTGGTACGTCCCGCTATTTTGTAAACCGAAGCATGAGGCTGTATGCGCGGTCAGACTATGGTAACAGTACCATTGAATACCCACTATTCCAAAACCGCGGGCCACAGCAGCACAAACGGCTAAAGCTGCGAACATCGGGCCAGGATTACAGAAGTACGTTCTTTCGGGATGCACTGATGACCCTTTTGATGATCAATAGTGAAGTGACTGCGGAAGATTATCAGCCTGTAAATCTTTTCATTAATGGAGAGTATTGGGGTATTACGAATCTGAGAGAACGATTTGATAACCATTATGCACAACGAAATTTTGGTATTCCGCGTGATGAAGTTGAGATATTGTCTTCCTGGGAAAGTACCAACGAACACTATAGTGAATTCAGATCGTATATAGATAATACAAATCCGGATTCTCCAGATTATTTTGATGAAATTAATGACTGGATCTATTTGGACAGTTTTCTTGATTTGAAGATAGCTGAAATCTTTTTTGGCAGGTACGATCATCACTGGGAAATTTGGAGAGACGGCAGAGACCCGAACAGCCGATGGCGATGGGTAATGTGGGATTTTGATGTCGGAATGTTACTGCCGGGATACTCTCCCGGAGGGGGTGGTGGATGGGATTGGGAGGGGCCCGATGAAATTGATATTACAGTGAACTATTTGGAGCGGTTTTTAGAGGATTATTTTACGAGTACGTTCAATCGTGAGTTTTCAGGAATCATGAAAAATAACGATGTGCGAAATCGTTTTTTGAATCGCCTTGCTCATATGCTGAGTACCAACCTGTGCAGTGATTACATGAATAGCAAAATTACCCGTATTCGATCGCAATTGGAACCCTCAATGCCATATCATATTGAGAGATGGCGCACCTCATTCTCAAGAATTGGTACGATGGAAAACTGGAATTCTCAGATTGAGATGCTCAGAGATTTTGCGAACAACCGGCAGGATATTGTCTATCAGCAGGCTATAGATTACTTCGATTTACCGGGTTTGGCTGTTTTTGAAATTGAGCAGCCACCTGAAAAAGGTATAGTATTAATCGATGGTGAACCTCTAACCCGCTACATGGCAGGTTCTGATTCACAAACCGAGCAAGATATCTGGACTGGTACCTTCTTTAAGAATATCCCCATTACTTTTTCAACTCTGCCATTATCCGGTTATGCATTTAGCCACTGGAGTGGCAGTATTGAGAGTACGGAATCGTCAATAACTATAATTCCAGACGGTGATTTTGAGTTAATAGCGCATTTTGTGGAAGACACAGGTGTACCACCGCAATTTACACCCTTTTCTTTTACTCCTGAACAAACTATTTATACAGAGTTATTCACTAATTATCGGGGAAGTGATGATACACTGCCTGACTATATGTTTGTCTCTTGGGATGAGCAGCGGCTCGCCGACCCCTTTACCGGTGTTGGACATGTGAGTACCAGTGACCCGAAAACAGAATACGGTAATTTTACCGCTTACACAGCCGATGGACAAGATTTCTCTTTTGGGATCCGCGAACGCGCACCGGGCGATCTTCGAAACGCACGGTTGTTTTTCGCCTTCAAGAACAACACGGATCAACCCCTGAGTACATTTCATGTGAGCTATGAGATAGAAGCCTGGTTTATCGGCGACCGCCGGAACAGAATACGACTGAAATACGACGATGTGGTCATCAGCGATGAGAGAGATACCTTTGAAACAGACATATTTTCAACTGATAACCCTTCAGTAACTGCAACAACAAATACTAAAGTAGACGGGTCGCTTGATGAAAATCGGGTCAGCGTTTCCGGCTTTATAGATATTACCGAAATTGACGATGGAACAGGCACTGCATTTCAGCCGCTTGCCCCTGGGGAAACAGCCTACTTCCGATGGCAGTTTTCGAATACCTCCGGTGATGAAGGATCCCTAAGATCGGGACTGGCCATCAATAACCTATCCATCCGTGCAGGCAGCAGCCCGGGTGACCTGCCCGTAGAATATGCAGCAGGCTGGAATCTTGCCGGGGTGCCGGTTGATGCGGGGCCGCTCCACTATCAGTCGGTTTTTAGCACAATCAGCCAGCCGCCATTTCTGTTCACCAATGTTTATGAAGACTCAGAAAGCCTGTTACCGGGTTTGGGATACTGGATACATCTTACAGACACTGAAACGGTATTTTATGGCGGAGAGGAATTACCCATCCTGCAGCTTGAACTAAATGAAGGCTGGAACTTGGTTTCCGGCCTCGGCGAAGCCATCCCGGTAAGCGCTGTAACAGACGATGGGGCAATCATAAACTCACCCTGGTATGGATTTGAGGGTGCCTATTTTGTGGCCGGGGATATTGAGCCCGGTTTCGGCTATTGGTTGAGGGCATCGCAGGCCGGGAACATTGCACTGGAGTACACGCCATCTAAGTTGCTGGTTGAAAAACAGCAGATGCAGGACATAAAGCAATTTTCCCCAAAGGGAGAGTTTCACGCTTTGCACTTTATAGCTGCCGGCGATACCCTTCAAACGCTTTGGTTTGCCGTAGAATTACCTGATGATGCATGCCCAACAGACTTTGATTTGCCACCTGTTCCTCCCTTTGGGGCGTTTGATGTGCGTTTTAACACAGAGGGTAGTCGCTTAACCGAACAAACTCACCCTACTATTTTAATACAGCCAGTGGAGCTGGAAATAGATATACATTTGCAGTCACCGGAGTGGCTGGCGTCAACTCAGTGGGAGCTCAAACAGTTTTCGAGTGATGGCAGAAAAATAGATTTACAAACCATGAGTAATGGGGAAATAATAAAACTTTACTCAGAAGATGTTACACGTATTGAACTTTTACCCAAGAATGGCATAGATAGGGAAGAAACAGATCTTCCCGACAAATTTTCTTTAGACCAGAATTTCCCTAATCCGTTTAATCCTGCAACTCAGATCAGGTTCAGCCTTCCGGTTCAAAGTGATGTTCAATTGGGAGTATATGATATGGCTGGCCGGCTTGTGGTCCAATTGGTAAACGGCCTGGTTTCGGCAGGAACACATAAAGTTACATTTGATTCAGCCGGGCTTTCCAGTGGGGTTTATATGTATCGCCTGCAGGCAGGGGAGTTTCAGCAGGTTAGGAAGATGACAATTATTAAATAGCGATGAGTTGTATGACCTTTAGCTCGCGGTTAGTTTAGTGAAGCGGTACTTCACGAACCCTATGCCAGGCAGGGTTCATACTTACTATTGCACTATAGTTCACTATACGAGGCCTTGAATTCGTTTATCGAAACCGAAGTGAACGCCTCGGAACCTCACCGTATTGATTTTTTCCTTTTGCCCCGCAGGGATCTATTTGTGGCATCAAGGTAAAAGGATAAGAGATAAGCTGGTTGTACACGATACCAAATTCCGGCGTTTAAGAATCAAAGAATAAAGTCGATTACAGGTGTACTACTGTGGAAGTATCTGGAAGTCAGGAGTTATCATTACCGGATATTGTCAATCCAGA
>SLGA01000243.1 GCA_007123985.1 Balneolaceae bacterium
AATCACACTGATAACAGGGGTTGAGAGCCAGTCCATACCCAGTGCCATTCCTGGATTTTTCGTAAAATTGAATGCCAGCCAGCCCTCAATCAGATCGAGCCTGTGCAGATCTGTGTTGGTACGCACAAGATATTTCGATATCTGGTCCAGAATCAGAACAATGAGAACGGGTGTAAAAAGGGCCGTTAATTTTTTACCGCGTATTGACAAACTAAATCCGGTTATCTTCTTTTCAGTTTTGCTTCAATACTTAGCTGTGTGTGAGGAACAGCCTCAAGACGGCCTTTAGCAATTTTCTTGCCGGTTACCTTGCACACTCCGTACGTTTTATTTTCGATTCTTTTGAGGGCATCATCCAGGTAGCGGATGAATTTTTTCGTGCGGTTAAAGAGCATGTACGTTTTTTCACGTTCCTGCGCATCGGTTCCTGCATCTGCCATATGGAATGAGTAGGCCGATTCGTCCGAGGCATTTTCCATGCTTTCACGGAGCAAGTTTTGCAGTGTAGTGAGTTCCGATTCTGCTTCGTCTCTTTTGTTCAGAATAATCTGTTTAAAATACTCCAGCTCCTCATCATTATATGGAGAGATTCGATCTTCTTTCGGGGTTTCTTTTGATGATACCATAATCCTGGTGATTAATTATTATTAGTTCGTCGTATAGAAATTTCGGCATCCTCACCTTCAATCTGCCATGTTTTTACAAAATCGGAAACCTTCAGTAATTTCGGTTCAACTACTTCGGCCAATGTTTCCATTTTAATAGTCTCAACGGTGGCCGCAATTGCATCGTTTAGCTTATCCGATCCAGAATATCCGATGTGAATTCTGTCTGTTACTTCAAAATCGGCTTCTTTACGCATATTCTGAACCCGGTTTACAAATTCACGCGACAATCCTTCACGAATCAGTTCTTCAGTCAGTTCAGTATCAACCGCAACGGTGATGCCTTTCTCTGACTCTACAGACCAGCCTTCAAGGCCGGTTCGCTGAATTTCCATTTCGTTTGATGATATTCTTATAATTTCGCCATTATCCAGGGTCAGGTCAATAGAACCTTTGCTTTCGAATGCGGAAATATCCTCTGTGTTAAGTAGATTAATTTTTGCTGTAACCGCCTTCATCTGCTTACCAAGACGTTTACCCAAAACCGGGAAGTTTGGTTTTGCAGTTTTATCTACAATTCCGGAGTCGTCAGCTACATACTCAATATCTTTAACGTTTACTTCGTCCAGGACTATATCTTTCACAGCTTCTACCATAATCTGATCTTCTTTGCCAATCGGCAGGATGATTTTCGATAACGGCTGACGAACGTTCACATCAATCTGATTTCGAACACGCAGAACGATGGAACTTATGGTTCGGGCTATATCCATCCGGCGCTCCAGTTGCTTGTCGATTGCGGTCTCCTCAACGGGCGGATAAAACGCAATGTGTACCGAGTTTTCCTCCTGGGGAACCACTTCACTCAGATTCTGATAGAGCCATTCACTAATAAATGGCGCAATGGGCGACATAATTTTTGACAGGCTCAGCAAGCATTCAAAGAGCGTCTGGTAGGCCGCAGTTTTATCCAGGCTTTTACCCTCTTTCCAGAAACGGCGTCGGCTTCGGCGTATGTACCAATTGCTTAGTTCATCCACAAACTCTTCCATTGCTCGCGCTGCTTTGGTTGGTTCGTACTGCTCCAGGTAGTCATCCGTCTGCTTAATGGTGGTATTCAGTCGTGAAATGATCCACCGGTCCATCTCCGTTCTGTCTGTGATTGGAATCGGTGAACCTTTGTACTTAAAACCGTCAATGTTGGCGTATAGCGCAAAAAATGAATACGTATTTACGATGGTGTTGAAAAATTTACGCTGAATTTCATTGAGTCCATCTTCACTGAACTTCAAATTTTCCCATGGTGATGAATTACTCATCATATACCATCGAACGGTGTCGGCACCATATTTCTGGATCACCTCATTCGGATCAACAGTATTTCCTTTCGACTTACTCATTTTTTCGCCTTTGGCATCCAATACAAGTCCGTTAGACACCACATTCAGGTAAGCCGGTTTGTCAAACAGCATGGTTCCAAGCGCATGGAGCGTGTAGAACCATCCCCTGGTCTGATCAACCCCTTCTGCAATAAAATCCGCAGGAAAATTCTGTTTGAACTTCTTTTTGTTTTCAAAAGGGTAGTGCCACTGCGCCCACGGCATTGCCCCTGAATCGAACCAAACATCCAAAAGGTCCGGTATCCGTCGCATGGTACCGCCTTCGGGGCATTCCCATGTAAAATCGTCAATATGTGGGCGGTGCAGATCAATCTCTACATCATCCTCAATCCCAGCTTTTTTACGAAGCTCTTCCACACTGCCGATGCACTCGAAATAGTCCGGATTTTTATCACTCACCCATATCGGAATTGGTGTGCCCCAGTAGCGCTGGCGTGAAACAGCCCAGTCAACATTATTTTCGAGCCACGTACCAAATCTTCCTGTTCCCGTACTTTCCGGTTTCCAGTTGATGGTTTTATTCAGATCCACCATCTTCTGCTTCACTTCGGTAGTTCTGATAAACCAGGACTCAACCGGGTACGACATCAGCGGGGTGCCTTTGCGCCAGTCGAACGGGTAATTATGCAGGTAGGTTTCATGGTGATACATCAACCCTTTCTCTTTAATAGCCCGGCTGATCTCTTTATCAGCATCTTTGAACCACATTCCGGCATACTCTTTTACCTGCTCTGTAAAACGGCCTTCTCTGTCAATTGGATTGAACATCGGGATGTTGGCCTCTTTCGCGGTTTCAAAGTCATCCGCGCCAAACGCAGGTGCAGTATGAACCACACCCGTGCCATCTTCAGTGGTAACATAATCAGCCCCGATCACCCGCCACGCTTCCTCTTTGGGAATCTCTTTTTGAGCATATTCAAAAACAGGTTTATAAACCCAGCCGATCAGATCTTTGCCGGCATACGTTTCAACAATTTCATAATCCTGCTTGATGGCATTATCTAGGCAGCTTTTTGCCAGAATATAGTGTTCGGTTTTTTCTCCCTCAGTTACCCGAATCTTAACATACTCAAGTTTGGGGTTTACAGCGAGTGCCATGTTGGAGATAATTGTCCACGGGGTAGTTGTCCAGGCCAGAAAGAAGATATTGTCATCTGCATCCAGCGGAAACTTCACATAGATGGATGGATCCTGAGTCTCTTCATACCCGAGACTCACCTCATGAGAAGAGAGAACTGTACCACTACCGGGCGAGTACCACTGAATTTTATACCCCTGATACACCAGTCCTTTGTCGTATAGTTGTTTGAATGCCCACCAGACTGATTCTATATATTCATTCTTAAATGTAATGTAGGGATTATCGAGATCAACCCAATACCCCATACGTGTGGTTAAATCGTCCCAGAGATGCTTGTATTTGAGAACACTTTCACGGCACTGCGCATTGTATTTAGCCATGCCATACTCTTCAACCTGCGAACGCCCTTCAAGCCCCAGAGCTTTTTCTACTTCAATTTCAACAGGGAGACCGTGCGTGTCCCAACCGCCTTTTCTCTCAACGCGATATCCTTTCAGGGTTTTATAACGGCAGAACAGATCTTTTACCGTACGAGCCATCACATGGTGTATTCCGGGCTTACCATTAGCAGTTGGCGGACCCTCAAAAAAAGTGAATGGAATGCCATCTTCACGGGTGGCAAGGCTTTTTTCAAACACCTTGTTCTGCTTCCACCAGTTAAGGGTTTCAACTTCTGCTTTTGGGTATGCCAGTTGTTTTACTTCGCTGAATTTTTTAGCCATACTGAACGCTGCCGTTCAATTTTTGAAAATTTTAGTAAGCCTTAAATATACGAAAAGCAATTCAATCAAAATACCGTGCTCAGAATGATTTCAACAATTGCTTTGCAATAGGGAAAATTGCAGCTCTTTCAGGATTTATATTATCTCTCAAAGGAAAGGCACTTCCCAACGTATTCAATATGAATTATTAAATTTTTTTAATAGTCTCGCTCACGGCATAAATCAGTTATTGGTATAAATACTTAGTTAATGCTTAGGTATTTTTAAAACCCTTCTCAGGCTTGAAAGTTGATTTATATCAGATTATAGTGAACTCTTATCAACTGATCTGATAATTATTGGAATTTACAAATATATGTATTTTTTGATTTTATACGACTTTCAGAGCAATCTCAAACCCCCGATCTGCACTTCATATAAGTAGTGAATATTACGTGAACAACTACGTATTTCCACCATATATTATTTATTAAGATTTTTTAATATTTAGATTTTCTCAATAATTAAAATTTCTTAATGTTTAGTAGACAATTAGAACACGTGGCTACAAACTACGCTACATCAATACAAAACAGTGTGTTGAGGGGTGACATAGAAAATAGGCTTTGACTTACCACTTCTCGGACATTCAAAAAAACTACTGGTATTAAGAATGAAAACTTTAAAAACCTTCAAGAACACCTTTGGATATGCTCTTTTACTGAGTGTATTTGCATTAGCAAGCTGTGACGGACCCATGTCTGTTGATAATTACAGCAACAATAACTCTCTCCAGGCCGAAAAACCTACTTCAGAAGCCCAGGCTG
>SLGA01000005.1 GCA_007123985.1 Balneolaceae bacterium
CGGAGGGGAAAGAACCGATTGGCTCGATGGGTGATACTGCCAGACCGGCACTTTTTTCCGATCAACCGCGATCATTTTTCGACTATTTCTACCAAAATTTTGCCCAGGTAACCAACCCTCCACTCGATTATATTCGCGAGAAAATGGTTACTGATATCAGCATGTATCTTGGTAAACGGCCAAACATATTTTCACCTAAGGAGCTGATCCCGCAGTTTCCGGGTTTTGAAATCGAAAGCCCGATGCTCTCACTCGGTCAGATGAAAACCCTGAGGGGAATCAACAATTCTCCATCACGTATTAAAACAGCTGAATTCGAAATGATTTTCAATCGCGATCATGGTGAAGTTGGCTTCCGATCCGCAATCAGAAATATCACAAATGAAGCGATCAATGCTGTTCAGAATGGGGCAACGATATTAATCATATCAGACAGAAATTCTACATTTCGCCAGCCACCTATTCCAAGTTTACTGATGCTTCGTTCGCTCGTGAACGCACTGAACGAGTCCGGCCTGCGGTTAAACGCATCCATTGTTGTGGATACAGCGGAAGTGAAAAATACACATCATTTCGCGGCACTTATTGGTTTTGGAGCCACTGCCGTATGCCCGTATAAAGTGCTCGAATTTGCTCGTTTTGGTGATCACAGATCATTCAAAAATGAAGAACCGGATGTACGTGAAGAAAATCTGATCAAAGCGTTCAATACCGGCTTGCTCAAAATTATGTCAAAATCAGGTATTTCAGTTGCGAGAAGCTATCAGAGTTCCAAACTGTTTACCGCATTAGGAATTGGAAAAGAGCTGAAAGACCTCTTCTTCCCCGGTCTGTTTAGCCCTGTTGGTGGAATTGACATCTCTGAAGTGGTTCGGCAAATACTTGATCACTCCTATCTGGCCGAAGAGATGGACGAAGATGCCAAACCCATCCACACATTTCAATACAAAGAGCATAACAGGGGCACCCAGGGTGAAAAGCATTCCATGACGAATACGCTTTCGAAAATTATTCACACACTGGTTCGCGATAAGGATCTGTCCCTTAACGATATCGAGCTTTATGATGAATACCTGAAAACCGCGCATGAAAGCGATCCGGTAAACATCCGGCATCTCTTTACCCACAAACCGGCCGGGGAAAAACTCGACCTTGATAATGTTGAGCATCGCAGCAACATTCTAAAAAGATTTGGTTCCGGAGCAATGAGTTTTGGAGCCATCAGCGCAGAATCTCAGCGGGATATCTTCCTGGCAATGAAGGAGATTGGCGGGCGATGTAACAGCGGTGAAGGTGGAGAAAATCCTTATTACTACTCGCTCGGAATTACCGGAACCGTAAAACAGGTGGCCAGTGGCCGCTTTGGAGTAACTGCCGAGTATCTTGTGGTTGGTGATGAGTACCAGATAAAAGTTGCACAGGGTGCCAAACCGGGCGAAGGGGGGCAGTTAATGGGCATCAAGGTGAACGAGGATATTGCATTTGCACGGCACAGCGAGCCGGGCTTCGATCTGATTTCTCCCCCACCATTGCACGATATTTACAGCATTGAAGATCTGAAGCAGTTGATCTACGAATTGAAACAGATTAAACCGGGAGCAAAGGTTAATGTTAAACTTGTATCAGGTGCAAACATTGGAACCATTGCCGTGGGAGTTGCTAAAGCCGGAGCCGATGTAATTCACATTTCCGGTGGAGACGGAGGAACAGGTGCTGCAACACTAACATCCATGAAGCACGCCGGTCTTCCCTGGGAAATCGGGCTGCTTGAAGTACACCGAACACTCTGTGAACACGGGCTTCGTAATTATGTTGAGTTAAGGACAGACGGCGGCCTCCAAACCGGTGCCGACATTATAAGCGCTGCATTGATGGGTGCCGAAGGGTTCGATTTTGGCAAACTTCTTCTTATCGCTGAAGGATGTGTAATGGCACGTATTTGTGAAAAAAACACCTGCCCTACCGGTATTGCTACCCACGATCCAAAATTTAAAGCAAAGTATAAAGGTGATAAGGATCACGTAGTAAAAATGCTCGAGTTCCTTGCCGAAGATGTGCGTCGCCACCTAGCAGAACTTGGGGCTGAGTCTCTCACCGACATTATAGGAAGGATTGATCTGCTTACTCTCAAAGAATCAAACCAGCAATTAGTTGACAACCGAAAAATTGACCTAAGTTATTTTACCGGCGAGTCTCTGCATGCTTTCAATTCTAAACCTAATCCATTCCACGAAGGAATCAGTGATTATAATGAGAATATTTTAACTGCCTGCAAAAACGCAGTTGAGACTGAAGGTACACAAACGTTCTCTTCTAAAATCACAACTCATAACCGTGCTGCAATGGCAACGCTTAGTGGTGCCATCGCTCAGAAAATCTCCGCAAAACGAATGAAGGAGATTGAAGAAAAAGGAAAAGCTGAAAGTGAACACCATTTTAACGGAAAAATTGACCTCGAATTTGAGGGAAGTGCGGGTCAGGGTTTTGGTGTATTTCTTACTGAAGGTATTCATGTAAAACTCTGGGGTGAAGCGAATGACTCTGTTTGCAAAACCATGTCGGGCGGGAGTATGATCATTAACCCATCAAAAATCTCTACGTTCGACCCGTTTGACAATGCCATTATTGGTAATTGCGCACTCTATGGGGCAACAGGCGGCAAACTCTATGTAAACGGACTTGCCGGCGACCGGTTTGCCGTTAGAAACAGTGGTGCCACAGCGATAGTTGAGGGTACCGGATTACACGCCTGTGAATACATGACTAATGGTACCGTGGTAATTCTCGGGCCGGTTTCCAGCAATGTTGGAGCAGGTATGACTGGTGGAGTTCTCTATCTGAGAGAGGAGCAGGTTCATCAGATCAATGATGAGTATGTTACTCCTGTTAAGCTTGACACAACATCAGCTGCTGAACTGAAAAGCCTGTTGGAAGATTACTATAAAGAGACAAAAAGCAGTACAGCCAAAGGGTTTATCGAAAATTGGAATATCGAGAAAAAACAGTTTGTTAAACTCATTCCGGTTGGGGTACTTGCTAAACAAAAAGAACTCTCTGAGTTGAAAAAGAAGAGTCCAAAAGTAGGAAAATAGACCAAAAAAAATCCCCGGAAATTTAAATACCGGGGATTTTTTGAATCCGGTAAATTAGGGAAAGGTTATTTATCCGTAAGAGCAGCAACTCCTGGAAGCTCCTTTCCTTCGAGATACTCAAGACTTGCGCCGCCACCTGTTGATACATGCGACACTTTATCTTCAAGCCCTGCTTTTTTGATTGCTGATGCGGAATCGCCGCCACCGATAATTGTAGTAGCACCAAACTCCGTAGCTTTTGCAAGTGCACCTGCAACTTCAAATGTACCGTCGGCAAAATTACTCATCTCAAACACACCCATCGGGCCGTTCCAGACAACAGTCTTTGCCTCTTTGATCAGATTTCCAAAAGAAATTGCTGATTGCGGACCAATATCAAGTGCCAGCCAGCCGTCTTCTATACCATCTTCATCCACAACTTTATGTTCGGCATCGTTATTGAACTCTTTGGCAACTACAGAATCAATTGGAAGCATAAAGTTAACTCCGGCTTTTTCAGCTTTCTCGAGAAGTTCTTTTGCAAGTTCAATTTTGTCCTCTTCAACAAGTGAATTCCCGATTGGAAGGCCTTTTGCTTTGTAGAACGTATAGGTCATTCCACCGCCAATCACAATACTGTCTACTTTACTAAGCAGATTTTCAATCACTCCAATCTTGTCGGATACTTTTGCGCCACCCAAAATTGCCACAAAGGGCCGTTCAGGGTTATTAACACTCTCTTCAAGATACCGGATCTCTTTCTCCAGCAGAAAGCCCGAAACAGATGGCTGCAGATACTCTGTAACACCCGCCACGGATGCATGCGCTCTGTGGCTGCTGCCAAATGCATCATTCACGAACAGATCTGCGCCTGCAGACAGTTTTTTGGCAAAATCAGGGTTATTCTTTTTCTCTTCGGCATAAAACCGCACATTCTCAAGCAACACAATTTCACCTGCTTTCGCTGCATTTACAACTGCTTCTCTTTTTTCACCGATGCAATCCTCAGCGAAATGGACCGGAACGTCTACCAGTGTTGCAAGGTGCTCGGCCACAGGTTTTAGACTGTACTGTGGATCAGGAGCATCGGCCGGGCGGCCAAGATGACTTGTTAAAATCAGTTTTGCACCAGCATCCGTCACAAAGTTGATCGATTTTAATGCCTGCACAATTCGGTTATCATCAGAAATTTTTCCCTCTTTAATCGGCACGTTGAAATCAACCCTCATCAGTACCGTTTTACCGCTTAATTCAACATCATTTAGTGTTAGTTTTGCCATTTTTTTATTGATTTTATTGATGATCGGTTATCAATGAAAAATACGATTAAAGCACGGTGAATGGAAGTAAACAAACGAAAAACATTGTGCATCATTTGTTCAACTGTTACCATAAGCCCGGAGATATGTCGTGGATAAAAAAACCGCCTGAAGTGCATTCTCAACAAATAATATAATCCCTGTTTTTAACCTTCATTTTGAATATTTTTTAGGGCAAAACAGCACAAATTTTTATTCAATGAATTC
>SLGA01000084.1 GCA_007123985.1 Balneolaceae bacterium
GAGGATCTGAAAAGCCTTTTTCTTTTTTTTTTAAACAATGGAGTGCATGGTTTTTGCTTCAGCCTTTATGAAGAGGGGCAGCAACCCGGCGATATTATATCTGAAGCACAGATTCGCCGAAGAATTGAAATTTTAGCACCTCATACAAAATGGATTCGGTCATTTTCATGTATTGAAGGGAATGAGTGGATTCCAAAAGTAGCAAAAGAGTATGGATTGAAAACACTGGTAGGTGCCTGGCTGAGCGATGATCATGAAAAAAACCGCGAAGAGATTGATGCCCTGATAGAGCTTGCTGATGAGGGATTTGTAGATATTGCTTCAGTTGGAAATGAAGTACTATACCGAAAAGATTTAAATGAGGATGAGCTTCTTACGTATATGAAAGAAGTTAAAACACAACTTGCAGATATACCTGTAGGCTATGTTGATGCCTACTACGAGTTTGTTCAGCGTCCGCAGTTAGCTGATGCATGTGATTTGATTCTATGCAATTGCTACCCATACTGGGAAGGTACACCATTCAAATATTCATTCGACCATATGCGCCATATGTATCAGCTTGGGATAGATGCCGGAAAAGGTAAACGTATAGTGATTACAGAAACCGGATGGCCAAGTAAAGGTGAAGGGCTGGGCGGAGCGAATCCTTCTCACATCAACGCTATGAAGTATTTTATCAACACACATCTATGGGCGATAGAAAATAATATAGAGACGTTCTATTTCTCTTCGTTCGATGAAGCCTGGAAAGTGGGAGCAGAGGGAGAAGTAGGAGCATACTGGGGAATTTGGGACAGTAAGAATAAACTCAAATTTGGATAATGAATACATTTAATGCTTTGGGAATTGAACCGGGCAGGGCTATTTGTTATTCCGGATTTCGCGAAGGGCAGGTGCCTGGACAGTCATACCCTACCTATGATGAGGTAAAAGAAGATCTGTCCATTCTCGAACCGGATTTTAAATATCTGCGAATGTACGATTGCGATCCGCATACCCTCACAACACTTGAAGTAATTCGAAAAGAGAAGTTTGATTTCAAACTGATGTTGGGTGCTTTCATCGTAGCTGAGATGAATAACTTCAACTGCCCCTGGGGTGGCGTTCACACTGAGGAGAAGCTTGAAGCCAACGTTGCATTAAACCAACATAAAGTTCAAAGGTTAATCGAACTTGCAAATCAGTACCCTGAAATTGTTTTCTCTCTTTCAGTTGGTAATGAAGCGTGTGTAGGCTGGACCGATCACTACGTTCATGAGAATCAAGTTCTGGAGTACACAAAACAGGTAAAGGCAGCAGCAAAACAGCCGGTAACATTTTGCGAAAACTATGAGCCGTGGCATTTTAAATTGGAAAAGCTTGCCCATCAGCTCGATTTTATCTCTATTCATACTTATCCGGTATGGGAGTATAAGCACATTGATGAAGCTCTTGAGTACACGAAACAGAATTACTACTCGGTTGCTGATAAATATCGGGAAAAAGCAGTGGTAATTACCGAAGCAGGGTGGGCTACGAACTCAAACGGCAGAGGTATTAATCCGGAAAATGTGAATGAGCTCTATCAAAAAATCTATTTTGAAAGGCTGATGGCCTGGGTAGAAGAGGAAAACATTCTAACTTTCTTCTTTGAGGCATTTGATGAACCCTGGAAGGGTTCGCCGGAACCGCTTGAGCCTGAAAAACACTGGGGAATCTATAAAGTTGACCGAACACCAAAGCTTGTGATGCAATCGTACCAAAAAGTGTTCTGATTTAAGCACGTAGAGTAACTTGAAGTTGAAATATAGAGTTTTCGTCTACGTTCCAACCAAAAGCGGTCGGAACTGCGCTCAAACTGACGATACTTTTAATTATAACTCGAATTCCCGTAAAGTTAAAAGTTCACAAGTAGCTTAAGGCCTTCCTCCAAGCTCATCATACCTTTTGCGTACTGCCTGAACATCTTCCCAGGTGGGGCGCTTCCATTGAGGGTTGCGAAGCAGAGCTGCCGGATGGTAGGTAACAAACAGTTCTATGCCGCGAAACTGATGCTTTTCACTTCTCATTTTTTTGAGCGAAACATCCGTTCCAAGAATGGTATTTCCGGAAATTTTACCAAGGCAAAGGATTAATTTTGGCTGAATAATCTCTATCTGCCGATGAAGATACGGCAAACTTGCCTCGCACTCTTCTACGTTGGGATTTCTGTTGCCGGGCGGACGATGTTTTAGAATATTTGCAATGTAAACATCCTCTCTGTTGAATTTGATCGCCTCAAGAATTTTATTCAACAGCCTTCCAGCCGCACCAACAAAAGGCTCTCCTTTGATGTCTTCCTGCTCACCGGGAGCTTCACCAATCAGCATGAGATCAGCTTGTGGGTTGCCAACGCCAAATACAAGATTGGTACCTTCGAGATCAGTTCTGAGTTCGTCCGCACTTTCGCACAACACTTTCAGCTGTTCAAGGGTTGTGCATTTCTTTAATTTATCTTCCAGCGGCAGCAGGTATTCAGGTTCTTTCTCATCAACAGTGTACTCTTTCTTAGCCTCTTCAGCACTGACTGAAACCTCTTCTGCAGACTCATCAAAAACAGCTTTCTCTGGATCAGGAACTGAAAACGCACCATACACTTGCTGTTCTGCCTTCAAAAAATCCCGGATTTCATCGTATAATGTTCGTTCAGAATCACTCATATAATAATTTACCGCGTTCGTTTGTAGAGAACATCTCTGTAATAGTTCGTGGGATAAGCACCTATCTGAAGCAAGCGGGGGCGCAACGTGTAACGAATTTCCATCCGATCAATTTCTCCTTCCAGGTTCATGTGAAACTGTAAGAACTCTTCTCTTTGAGCCGGATTTCTCCAGTTTATTCTGAACGTATTATGGTGCCAGTGTTCGAGATCGGCCGTGAGGTTTTCATCATCAAAAATGGTTAGAATAAGTTGACCATTCTCGTTTTTCACTTCGGCGTTTTCATAAATATTGTTGTAAAAGCGTCCTGTAAATGCATCAAGTGGGTGCGTGGTTGATGTGCCGGAAATTCGTGTAGCTTCAAACTTTTCACGCTCTGCTTTTACATTTTCGTATTGGTTATTGTAAGATGTAAGATAGAGTTCATTCCAGTCGGGGCCGGAGATATCCAGAACATGGTCGATAATAGTACGGGCAACGGCTTCGCGAAAGGTATTGAAGACGTTCGTCATCACAATTATTCCCAGATTTTCTTCAGGCAGCAGCACGTATGTTGTGTTCATACCGTCGGTGGCACCGCCATGTGTAAGCATCCGGTATCCCCGATAATCGGTGATATTATATCCGTAACCATAACTTCGCTGCGGAGCATCCACACCGGCAGCACCAAGTGAGACCTGCGGTGTTTGAATGGTCTGAAGGGATTGGGAAGATACATAGCTGTTTTCTTCAAACGATCCGGAATCAAGCTGCATGAGCATCCATTTGGCCATATCATAGGCGGTGGAATTTATCCCGCCGGCGGGGGAGGCCACATCCCAGTTTCGGATGGGAATAGTAACCACTTCGCCATGGATATATTGGTGGGGGTGAGCGGCATTTCCATCATTATGAAGGTCGTTGATGGATGTATTCGTACGACTCATTCCCATCGGGCTGAAAAAACGGTTGGTCATGAACTCATCCCAGTTTTGTCCGCTTACAGCCGTTACAATTTCGCCGGCAAGAGTGTACATCACATTGCTGTACACATAATCGGATCGGAACGGCTGCTCAAAATCGAGATAACGCATGCGATAAAGCAGTTCATCGCGGGAGCGGTTTGTCATAAACTGGAGGCGATTTCCGAGCATTCTGCCAACTCCAACCTGATGTGTAAGCAGATCGTGGATGGTTACATTGGCTGTAACCCAGGGATCGCTAAGCTCAAACCAGGGAATGTGTTTAATCACCTTGTCATTCCAGTTGATTATACCCTCATCCACGAGAATGGCCAGAGAAGAGGCGGTCATATGTTTACTTACGGATGCAATTCCAAATTGTGTATGGCGATCAACCGATCTCTCTTCGCCAAGTTTCAGTACCCCATAACCTTCTGTGAGAACAATCTCACCATCTTTAACTACGGCTACCGACATCCCCGGGATGTCCCACTGCTGCATAGAGGATTGGATCCACTCGTCAAAATCTTCAGGCAGAACAGATTGAGCCTGAGAAATGGGAATTAAATAAAGGAGAAAAATTACGGGAAAAATGATGTGAGAGATGCGTCTCATGACAAAAAATGAGTTTGGTTTTTTAATTACGAAGAAGATGCGAAAGTATATTGAATAGGGCAATTGGAAGATGGAACCTGAATGGTGGATGGGTTGCCACGGAAGTACGGAAACTGGCAGGGAGTCTGTCAAGGTTTCCGTGCTTTAATGGCTGTTGAAATAGGTTATAAAAGGATTAATGATTGTCAAATAAGTAATGTCAGCTCGAGGTAAGAACCAAGGTTCTAAAAGCCCCCCTTCAAAGGGGGACACTCTTTAAAAAATTCTTATAACTAATTTACGTTAAGTAGGGTTTTCCGCTATTTTCTCGGGAGTTTTTCATCGAGCATGGCGGTGTGGTACACAAATGTGGC
>SLGA01000091.1 GCA_007123985.1 Balneolaceae bacterium
TCATCAGACTTTTTTCAAGCGTTTTAATTCCTATCTGTTCGGTATCGAAAGGGCTCAGCTCCATTTTGCAGTGGGTTAGATTCTGGTTACAAGTGGCCTGCTAAGGTTGTATTTTGATGATGTTCAAAATAAGGTAATAAAACTGCAGAAGATATTTTTATGGCAAACCATCCGGTAACAAAAAAGAGCCTCGGCCAGCACTTTCTTAAGGATGGAAACATGATCCGGAAAATCGCGGACTCCATCCCTGCTGCCGCCGATGATAAAGTGATTGAAATAGGACCGGGTGCCGGTGCACTTACCGAACAACTTCTGCAGAAATATAAAGATGTTACAGCTGTAGAGATCGATCAGCGTATGGTTGATTTCCTTAAAGAAAAGTATCCTGATCTGACGCTGATCAGACAGGATATTCTGAAGACCGATTGGTCAGAAATCACACATAGTGAAAAACCTGTGCATGTAGTGGGAAATCTTCCTTACTATATCACCAGCCAGATTCTGTTCGCCATTCTTGAAAATCGTAACCGGTTAACCAGCGCTGTTTTGATGATGCAGAAAGAAGTAGCCGAACGGATTGTGGCAGTTCCACGCACAAAAGCATACGGTATATTAAGTGTACAGACACAGCTGATGAGCTCACCTGAAATTTTGTTTAATGTGCCACCACAGGTTTTTTACCCGCCGCCAAATGTTGAAAGTGCAGTATTAAAACTCACCTTTGATAAAGGCCCTTTGATCTGCTCAGATGAGCATTTAAAAACTGTAGTAAGAATGGCATTTAATCAGCGAAGAAAAAAACTAAGCAATTCATTAAAAGGATTAGACACAGAACTTCCTGGCAGTGATTTTGATTTCAGCCTCAGGGCAGAGGCATTTAATCCTCAAACTTATGAAAAGTTGACAGCACACCTTGAACAACTTGGCACGTTTGGCTGAAATTCCGTCAAAGAAAGAGAGTCCACATATATCAAATCGTAAGAATGAAGGGAATTTAGCCTCTTTTGGCAAATCATAATTTTTGGTACGGGTTTTGCTTCACTAATCACCAAAGCACAAATGATGTGCAGAAAAATTTTTAACAATCAACAAAAACTAAAAGTAAAGGAGTCATTTTATGGCCACCATTAAACCATTAAGCGACCGTGTTTTGGTTCGTCCGGTTGAAGCTGAAGAAAAAACAAGTTCAGGAATTATAATCCCGGACACAGCAAAAGAGAAACCACAACGAGGAACTGTAGTAGCTGCAGGCCCCGGAAAGGTTGAAAATGGAAACAAGATCGATATGTCTGTAAAAGAAGGTGACGAAATTCTCTACGGAAAATACTCCGGCACAGAGGTCACACTTGATGGAGAAGAGTTCTTGATTATGAGAGAATCTGATATTCTCGGAGTTGTTTCATAATCATCGTTAAAGCAAACAATTTTAATACTAACTAAACATAAAAAAACATTATGTCAGCAAAATTAGTCCACTACGATGCGGATGCACGCGACGCCCTGAAACGCGGTGTTGATAAGCTTGCAAACGCAGTTAAAGTTACATTAGGCCCTCGAGGAAGAAATGTAGTTATTGAAAAATCATTCGGAGCACCTACTGTAACCAAAGATGGTGTAACAGTAGCCAAAGAGATTGAACTCTCCGACAAAGTTGAAAACATGGGCGCACAAATGGTGCGCGAAGTTGCTTCTAAAACCAACGACAATGCCGGTGACGGTACGTCTACAGCAACTGTGCTTGCTCAGTCAATTATTCAAACCGGGCTCAAAAACGTTACTGCGGGTGCAAACCCAATGGAACTTAAGCGCGGTATCGACACAGCTGTAGCTGCAGTGGTTAAAGAATTGCAGAACATCAGCGAGCCGGTTGGCGATAGCCTCGATAGTATTCGTCAGGTTGGTAGCATTTCTGCCAACGGTGATGAAGAAATCGGTAACAGCATTGCAGATGCAATGGAAAAAGTTGGTAAAGATGGTGTAATCACCGTTGAAGAAGCTAAAGGAACCGAAACATACCTCGAAACTGTAGAAGGTATGCAGTTCGACAGAGGGTATCTCTCTCCTTACTTCGTTACCAATAGCGACAACATGACTACTGAAATGGAAGATCCATACATCCTGATTTTCGACAAGAAGATCTCGAATATGAAGGATCTGCTTCCTGTACTCGAAAAAGTTGTACAAACAGGCAAGCCACTTCTCATTATCGCAGAAGATGTTGAAGGCGAAGCACTTGCTACTTTAGTAGTTAATAAACTTCGCGGTTCACTGAAGATTGCCGCCGTAAAGGCTCCGGGCTTCGGCGACAGAAGAAAAGCCATGCTCGAAGATATCGCAATTCTTACAGGTGGTACCGTAATCAGTGAAGAGCGCGGTTATAAACTTGAAAATGCAACTCTCGACTTCCTCGGAACTGCCGATCGTGTAAATATCGACAAAGACAACACCACTGTTGTTGGCGGTAAAGGAAAAGAGAACGACATAAAAGCTCGTGTAAATCAGATTAAAACTCAGATCGAAAACACAACATCCGACTACGACCGTGAGAAGCTCCAGGAGCGACTTGCGAAGCTAAGTGGCGGTGTTGCTGTTCTTTACATTGGTGCTGCTTCTGAAGTGGAAATGAAAGAGAAGAAAGCCCGTGTTGAAGATGCACTCCATGCAACTCGTGCTGCTGTGGAAGAGGGTATCGTGCCAGGTGGTGGTGTAGCCCTACTGAGAACCCTCAAAGTGTTCGATAATCTCAAAGCAGAAAACAACGACCAAAAAGTTGGCTTTGATATTGTAAAACGTGCACTTGAAGCACCTCTGCGCGCTATTGCAAATAATGCAGGTGTGGAAGGTTCAATTGTGGTACAGAAAGTACTTGAAGGTAAAGATGCTTTCGGTTACAACGCACGTACTGAAGTGTACGAAGACCTGATTAAAGCAGGTGTAATCGATCCTACCAAGGTGACAAGAACTGCACTCGAAAATGCAGCATCTGTTGCCGGACTCATGCTTACAACCGAAGCTGTTATCGTTGACAAACCATCGAAAGATGGCGACGATGAAGGCGGCATGCCTGGTGGAATGCCGGGAGGAATGGGTGGCATGGGAGGAATGGGCGGCATGATGTAATATCATCCCCATAACTTCTTTTTGAGTTAATTTTATAAAAAGCCTCGCTTCAAATTTTTGGAGTGAGGCTTTTTTTTATAAATTGATCGAAAGTTTTTTTAATCAAAACAAAAGATTTTGAAAACAGTCAGTAAAAAAAATAGAATATTTTAGTTTTATTCATTCAAATCAAAAGCATATGAGATCTACAGTTGAGCGAAGGGACAGTATCATCCAGATTATTCAGAATAATGGTAAAGTAAGAGTTGATAAATTAAGTGAGCGTTTTGATGTATCCAGCGTAACGATAAGAAACGACCTCGATTTTCTCGAAAAAAAAGGAATTTTACACAGAACGCACGGTGGGGCACTAATTCGAAAGAATGTATATGAAGATCCTACCCTGGAAGAGAAACAAAAACTGTTTCAGAAAGAGAAGCAGCGTATCGGTGAAAAAGCAATGGAGTTGATTAAAGACTCCGATTCTATTTTGCTCGATTCAGGCACCACTGCCATGGAAGTTGCACAAAGACTTTCTGAGAAGAAAAATCTTACCATCATGACAAATGCCATCAACATTGCCCTGAAACTGGGTGGATTCGATAATCTGAACGTAATGCTAACTGGTGGTGTGTTACGAAAAGAGTCATTTTCACTTGTGGGTCCGGAAGCGGAAGCAACCATAAGCAATTATTATTTTGACAAACTTTTTCTTGGGGTTGACGGCCTCGATATTCGCTACGGATTAACAACTCCCAATCCGATGGAGGCACAATTAAACAGAACCATGGTAGCCCGTGCCCAGCAGGTTATTGCCATTGCCGATTCAAGTAAATTTGGCCGGCATAGCTTTTCTTATATCTGTGATGTGGATGTAATCAGTACCATTATTACAGATTCCAATATTTCGAGCCAGTTTGAATCGGAGTTGCTGAGAAGAAATATTAATGTGATAAAGGTCTGATCAATACCCCCTTATCAACAGGACAAAAAAACCCTTCAATGTGCATTGAAGGGTTTTTTTATTAATTCAGATCAGTCTGCAATTTCAGACTATTCTTCATCAGCAGGAGACATTGCGAGTAATTTTTTCCAGCCTTTAACCAGTGCCCAGCCACTTATAAACACTACCACAGTGAGCAGAGATGCCGGCGCAATGTTCCCGTAGAGCCAGTAGCCTGTTGCAAGCAAAATTCCATAAATGAATACACAGCCAAGCACCATACAGTAGATACCCTGCGGTACTCTCCATGCTTCATCTTCAATTTCATTCATGTTCAGGCCTCTGCGGCTGGCCATACTTTTCACTTTTTCCCACCCGGGGCCACCCGGGCGGATCAGCTTGCAGAAGTTTACCAACGTATCATCATCTGTTGGCCGTGTGAGGTAGGTTACAGATACCCATCCAA
>SLGA01000082.1 GCA_007123985.1 Balneolaceae bacterium
AATAACACCTGCAAAAGCGATTAACAGGGCATCTCTGATAAAATAGAGAAAGGCAATTGTCATCAAAATCCCTGTGACAATAAGTGTAAATTTGGCAATACCTGCAGCTGTTACTTCTACCCCATTATTTCTGTTCGCCATAGTTAACCCGTTCTAAAATCCATTTAATAAAAAAAGCACAGACATTCAGTGCCTGTGCTTTTCTCTTTTAATCTTGATAAATGATTTGTTATGCGCTGCTTGGCCTGAAACCAAAAACACTGGCCAGAACAGAAATAACTGCAATTATAAGAAGAAGGTGGATAAGGCCACTGAGTGCAAATCCAATAAATCCTATGATCCACCCAATTACCAATAAAAGGGCAATTACATATAAAATTTTTCTCATATCTGATTTACGCTTTTGCGTTTTTTGCTTTTCTGCTCAATCGCTTCGTTTCATCTCCAATTGCTTCAAACTGATGTGAAACGGTATCTGCGAGGTCGTTATAATTATCCATGAGATAATCTCCGTACTCTTGCCCTTTTTTTGCAATTTTACTTCTTGTTCTTGATCCCTTGTCAGGTGCAAATAATGTGGCTGCAAGTGCTCCTGCGGCTCCTACAAATAAACCGGTAATAATAATAGATGAAGTTTTCATAGTGTATTTCTTTTAATTGTTTTGAGTAAGTGAATTCTCTGTGATAGTTATTTTTTGAACGTCTTGTTTAATATAACTTCAGTCCGATGGAGTGGTAAAAAGACCACCTTACGGCCTGAGTTATGTCTGTTCGGCATTGCTGCTATGATTTTTAACCATTGCTAAGCAATTCTTCTGCCCTGGATTACCTGAAACAGAATGGCAATTACAGCTATTACTAACAGGATATGGATAATGCCACCGGCACTATAGCCAATAAATCCAACTAACCAGGCGATTACTAACACGACGGCGACGATGTATAATAGATTTCCCATGATATTTTATGATTTTAGATTAAAATTAGTTTCTTGAGGTTGTAGGTGTATTTCTGGTTGAAAAGAAATCATCCAATGAATCACCAAGGTCATCCATTCTATTGCTAAAACTGTTTTTAAAACTATTCCAGTTTTCTCTACCAGATACGTTGTAGTTATCCATTTCACGTTTCAGTTCACGTTGCTTTACTTCATATTCCTGAAGCCTGGTTTCATGTCTGGCTCTAACTTCGCTGTCAGTTTCATTACTAATTCTTTCTTTTATGTCTTCGATGGTTCGGTTGTTATCCACCATTCGCTCTTCATTTTCAGTTCTGTATATACGGTATTCAGCTTCTACCTCACTTCTTGCTATTTCCAAATCACGATTGGCTTCTATTACTGATGTTTCAGCATTCTCCACCTTATTGGACTGCCCATCACAACCTGACAACACAAGTGCTGAAATGAGAGTGATTGTTGTTAGAATTCCTATTGAGTATTTCATATGTAATTGGTTTTTGTTGTTGTATATGTTTTCTGCAGTTTGCAGAAATTGGTGCAAATGTATTTACACTACTACAAGGTGAGATAATTAGAGGCGATGTGCGTTATAAGGGGATGATTCGGAGTTATAGATTTGACAGGTATTTGGTAAAACTGCCTTATTAAGTCTGTATGCGCTGAATCATACAGTAACGAGACTGGCTATTTTCGTAATGAAAACCAAATCTCATCAACTTGCCCGCTGTTCCACTCCCGTTTCAAAAAGATATACATGCAGATTGCAGGTGCTCAGTACCGAAACCTGTGATTTGTGTAATTTTTTCAACAGTCATTATAAGTAGAAACACGTTTCCAGCTCATATTTTGACAGCATTCCTAATTAAAATGAGAGCAATTTCTTACCCGGAAATATTGCTTCGGGATCAGAGGAAAAGCGTATTTACAAAAATCAGCAAGCTGCTGTAAGAGAATAGACGGGAGAGTCAGACTTCATGTTTGATTAAAAGAAGCAATTATACAGAGTAATTTCTAAATCACGAATTACAGAGAACTCAAAAAATAAACGAAAACATGTATATCGAAAGAAAGCCTTCAACCATTATGACGGTAATTGACCGTATTTATCATCCCATAGCACAAAATATGGGTGTAACATTGTTGCTTAGAAATGAAATAAGGCCGGAAATACAATTTCCACCCAGATTTTTTATCAATCTGATTCAGATTACCGGAAATTTGGTAGCGAATGCAATTAAATACACAACCCCCAGGGGATTAGTTGATGTGGTTTTTACATTGAACACTGAAAGCAATAACAGCAAAATAATTATAACGGTAAAAGATACCGGAAAAGGTATCACACCGGATCTGGTAGCTGTAATGAATCAGAGTAATCAAGCAGCAAATTTGATGAGTGAAGATGCGGAAGAAGATTTTGGAACCAGGCTTGAGTATGTAAAGCAATTGGTCTCTGAAGAAATGGGGCATATTTTTGTAACGAGTGAAAGAGACGCAGGCACAGTATATTCATTAACTCTTCCTATCCCGAATAATTTTAAGAACCGGAAGAATCGTATCAGTTCAATTGTTGAAAATGATGCAATGTTTCTCAACGGTTCATGAAGTTATAACCACTAAGCAGTTGATCTGCAGCGTTACTTTTCATTTTGTTATTTGGCGATCCAATCTGTGTCTACAATGGCCTGATCACATTTATTTTAACCGCAGAAAAGCAGAGTCCGGTTGCTATAATTTAAGTACAAAATTTTCCAAGTCTGATTCCGAATCCCGGTTCAAGCGTACAGCAGAAAGAGATTTTTTCAATGCTTTTTTGAGGTCACTATATGCAGCCGGTTTGGTGATGTAGATGTTGGCCCCGTGATGAAATGTGTCATCGATATCTTTTTCAGAGGTTGATGTGGAGTAGATTGCAATGGAAATATTGTTGAACTTATCATGGCTTCGAATCTCTTTCAGGCATTCTAATCCACTCATGTTCGGCATATTAAGATCCAGAAAAATGATATTCGGAAGCAGGTTCACATTGGTTGAAAGATAGTCCATTAGCTGTTTGCCGTCATTTACTAAATCAAGGTCTATTTCCAAATCCATCTCATCCAGGATCTCTTTGAAAATAAACCTGTCGTCTTCATCATCATCGGTTAAAAGAACACGTAGGATCGCTTTTTGGCTTTTCATTTTTTCGCAGATGTTAAATTCTCTGACAACCGAAGTGCTGCTTCAGGATGTCAACATTTAGATTATTTTAAAGCTAAACATGGTGAGTTCGAGATAAGAATTTAGTTAAAAGAGCCTCCCCTCCATCTTAAGTGTTTTTAACCACTCTTAAATCCGTTTTTGCGTAAAAAAAATGAGCCCACCTTGATGTGGAGGGGGCCTTTTCTTTGCTAAAACTAAGCCTTTATTTCAAACTTATACTAAAGTAAGTACTATCAAAAAGTAAGCCATAGCAGAAGCGTGAACTAATCATCCACTGAAGTGCCTAAAACCGGAAAATAAATATCAAAAGTAGTTCCTTTTCCCAAGGTGCTGTTAACAAATATTTGGCCATTATGATGAGCAACAATTTTCTTCACCGTTGCCAACCCGATTCCCGTACCCGGGTACTCATCTTTTGGATGGAGCTTCTGAAATACCTCAAATATTTTTTCATTGAACTTTTCATCAAAACCGATGCCGTTATCAGAAATTGAAATATGGCAGTGTTTTTGATCCGGTGAAAGGTTTTTTTTCTTTAGTTCACTCCCGTCAATAACAGTGCTTTTGATCTTTATGTGAGGCTTTTCTCCCGTTTTTGAGAATTTGAGTGCATTACTGATCAGGTTATGCATCAGCTGCCGGAACTGAAAAACGATAACTTCTGCCTCACACATTTCCTGAAGCTCAATTTGGGCTTCTTTTTGTTTAATAATGTCACTAAAGTTAGATACAACTTCTTCAACAATGGTCTTCAGGTCCACACTTTCAAACGTTCTCTCTGAGGTGTTTAGGCGTGAGAATACAAGCAGATCATCAATAAGCTTTTGCATTCGGTTTGCGGCGCCCTGCATAACTGTGAAATAGCTTTTACCTTTTTCGGAAAGGTTTTGATTCTCTTTTTCAAGTACCAGGCCTGCAAAAGTTTGAATTTTTCGGAGCGGTTCCTGCAAATCGTGACTTGAAACGTATGTAAAAGCTTCCAGTTCTTTATTCATGCTAACCAGTTCCCGGTTCATTTCCCGAAGATCTTTGATTGCACCTCTAAGTTCTACCGTTCGCTCTTCGATTCTTTCTTCCAGCTCTTTGGTGTATCGTTCTTGAATTTCCTCCCGTTTTTTTCTCTCTTTTACCTGTTCACTTATATCTTCTACAGATAAGAGGATCAGATTTTCAGATTCATCATCTTTGGCAACTTCACGGTCGTTCAGCAACATATGAAGCTCACCAAAACCCGGGAAGGTATGAACGACTTCATAATCAACAACAACAGGAATTTCGGGAATAATTTCTTCAAGCAATTTTTTGATCTTAGGAAAGTCCCACATTTTATCACCGAG
>SLGA01000042.1 GCA_007123985.1 Balneolaceae bacterium
CGGGTGATTTTAACAATACCAATACTAGTAATACAATGACAAAACAAGGAAACGTAAAGTGGTTTGACGCAGAAAAAGGATTCGGATTCATCAAACCAGCTGATGGAAGCAAAGATATTTTTGTACACAGAAACAATGTAGAGAATTTGGGTCGCAACCAAGGTCTTGAAGAAGGAGAAGAAGTGGAGTTCAGTGTTGAAGAAACACCTAAAGGACTCAGTGCTGTTGAAGTAAGAAGCCTTACTTACGAATAGGCAACACGCATCTTATTGAAATATTAAAAGCCCGTTTGAAAAAACGGGCTTTTTTTTTGTCTGAATAATCAGAATAATTTTTAAAAGTACTTTCTGCCTTTTATAAAGGTATCGGAATTTATATTCGGGAAACCAGAGGTATCCACAAGTTGGTTAAAAAATGAAAGCCCGCCTCATTTGGAAGCGGGCTTTATTATTCCGGAACCCCGGCCGGAAAATATTGCATTCTCTCCTGTTTTATCAGGCTACTGCCGCTCTCTTGTCTAAACCGCTGTTCTTAGCAGCGATACTATATCGTGTATGTGGTGCAAACTCAAGCCGGCCTTTCTCTATGGGCTCTCCTGTTGCCCGGCATATTCCATAGGTTCCGTTTTTAATTCTCTCAAGTGCTCTATCCAGTTCTCGGATAAACTTAATGTTACGCTGTATGAGCCTGTTGGTCAGGTCAACGCTCTCTTCTATACTTCCCATGTCACTCATGTGATGATCGATGGATGATGTGTCGTCATCATCAGCCGAACGTATCTCTTCAAGTGAATTGGATAAATACTCAAGCTCTTTTGATGCTTCCTCTTTTTTGTTGAGGATAAGCGCTTCAAAGTATGCGAGCTCTGCTTCGTTTAAATTGGTTTTGTAGGTTTCTGATCCAGGAACTTGACTCTTCATTGATCTCATTTTTTCGAGGGTTTAGAGTTGGTATTTTGTTTTGATTAACAATACCGAAACCCTGTACCTCATGAAATCAGGGAAAACCTTAAAGATGGTTGAGAGTTCGTACTACTGAATTACAAAGTGGTAGTAATTTCCACTATCACCCTACATATAGAGAAGCTTGTTGTAACCCTTCTGGATAGCTTTTACAACAGGGCCCGGCTTCCCGTTGCCTATTGATTTGCCATCTATTGTAGTGACGGGCTGTATATCAGTGGTTGTACCGGAGAAAAAGAGTTCATCTACATCGAAGAGTTCTTCAAGCCGAATCGGGTTGAAAATCACTGGAATAGATAATTCATCAGCAATTTCCAGTACAGTTTGTCGGGTAATGCCATTCAGAATATAATTTGTAGCAGGGAAAGTGTACAATACACCACTCTTAACGCCAAAAATATTAGCATTTGGACTTTCTGTAACCACTCCATCACGTATCATGATGGCGCTGTTAACCCCTGCCTCTTTAGCTTGCTGCTTTGCCAGTGTATTGGGGAGCAGGTTCACGGTTTTCAGGTTACAGCGTGTCCAGCGGATATCTGCCACTGTAATGGCATCAACACCTGTTTTGTGAAGCTCGGTGTGCGGGATGAAAGGAGAGGATGATAGATAAACCGTTGGTTCTACTTCGGGATCAGGGAATGTATGCGTTCGAGGCCATGCAGTGCCGCGTGTAATCTGCAGATATACGGCAGCTTCCCCTTCGGTATGCTTGTTAACCTGGATTAGTTTCCGGCTGATTTCAGGAATTTGATCGATTACGGAATCTTTTACGTGAATCTTAAGCCCTGCAAGCCCCTCCTTCAGCCGGGTAAGGTGCTCTTTTTCTCTGAAGAAATTTCCGTTTACTACTCTTGTTACTTCATAAACACCATCACCAAACACAAACCCTCGGTCACCAACAGAGATTTTTGCGTTACTGCTGTCTGTAAAAGAACCATTCAGATATACCTGCATAAAATCATCATCCCATTATTTTTATGATTAGTGGATGATAGTTCTTTTAAAAATAAATTGGTACA
The DNA here is from genome assembly GCA_007123985.1 of Balneolaceae bacterium. GTDB lineage: Bacteria > Bacteroidota > Rhodothermia > Balneolales > Balneolaceae > Rhodohalobacter. The sequence continues at coordinate 1,985 of SLGA01000042.1, forward strand.
AAGAAGGCCTAATTCAGTTCAATAAATTGAACGGATCTGGTTTCTGTGTTGAAAATGGCTATCATCGCATCATTCTCAAAACCGTTGATACTGCCGGGATTGATCGAAATGGTATTACCAATGGTATCGAGTGATGGTTCGTGCGTGTGGCCGCTAATTACCACATCATAAAGGCCTGAAGCTTCCAGACTGCGGGTAATTTGGGGATGGGTACCGTGATAAACGGCAAACTTTAGGTTGTCTGCATCAAAACTGTAAAAATCTCCGTGAAGAACAGCGTTAATTTCGTCAAACTTTTTCATCAACAGGAATTTGTCTCCATCATTATTTCCAAAAATACCATGGAGATTCAGACCCTCAAAGAGGGGGATGGTAAAGGGGCTGCAATAATCACCGGCATGGATCACTTTTGAAACACCTTTCTTCTTAAATATTTCCACAGCTTTCTTAATGTGTGCTACATGATCATGAGAATCGGAGCTGATACCAATCAGCATAATACCGGGGTTATTTTGTTAAGAAATTATTGTTGCGAAAGTTGGGGATCTGTAAGATAAAACACATCCGGAATACTTAAGCTTTTGCGAAATGTTTAGTAACTTTGCTTTTGTTAAACACTACTATAAAATATTAATTTGCTGAACCGTTTCGAAATAACGATCTGTCAGTAATAATTTTTGGATATAATGTCAGTAACGAAAGATGATGTGCAGTATGTAGCCAATCTTGCAAGGCTTCAATTAAGTGATGATGAAGCAGAGGGGCTCAAAGAGGATATGAATAAAATTCTGGGATACATTGATACACTTAACGAACTGGATACTTCGGATGTGGAACCTCTTGAGCATGTTACAGAAATTACAGCTACCACTTTCCGCAAAGACGAAGCAAAAGAACCGCTTAGCCATGAAGACGCCCTGAAAAACGCACCGGATGCCGATTCAGACTATTTTCGTGTTCCAAGAGTTATTGAATAACCTTTCATCAGAACGAGTTGATTTTCCCGGGCATATAATTTATGCCGCTCAAATATAATCTCATTTCCTGCGGATGCCGGCCAAAAAAAAACAGAAAAAAAAACCGACTGTACAGCCCGATTTTTGGGAATCACTTTCACCGGCTAAGCAGCATATCTTTGCACTGGCATTTCTGTTTATTTTACCTCTATTTCTTTTTCATGCATCCATCATAGGCGGGCAGCAGTATATGGGGCATGATGTGCTGCAATGGCGTGCCGGGGCCGAATCACTGATCCAGCATCAGCAGGAGTATGATGAAACAGCGCATTGGGCCGCAAATATGTTTTCAGGGATGCCTGCCACTACCATTTCTCATCCGCCTCAGATCAGTAATCTCGATAACACAATTCTCAGGGCTCTGCAGTTTATCTATCCTGCTGCCGAAATGTGGATACTGCTTACAGGCACCTATCTCATGTTTATTTTGATGGGTTTCCGCTCAATACCCGCAGCTTTTGGGGCAATTGTAATCGGTTTTACCACTTACATTCCGATCATCATAGGAGCGGGGCACAACGCGAAATTTCTTGCCTACATCTACATACCCTGGCTCTACGCCGGCTACTTTCTCATTACCCGCTCAAAGCATAACCGCCTGTTGGTTTTCTTCATTTTTGCACTGGCGTTAACACTTCATCTGAGGGCTTATCATCCGCAGGTAACCTACTTTTTCCTGTTCCCTCTGGGCACCCTTTTTATTTACGACCTGGTAAAGGCCATCCGTTCTGGCGATTCAAAATCATTCATAATTCATTCCGGGTGGCTTGTGGGAGCTGCTGCCATAGCTATACTCATCACCATACAGCTCTATTGGAGCACATTTGAATATTCATCGTTCAGTATGCGGGGCGGTTCTGAACTGGCTGGTACAGAAGGACTATCGCGCGAATATGCCTTTGCATGGTCGCAGGGCTGGGGTGAGCTTCTCACTCTGTTAATTCCCGGTGCATACGGAGGCTCAGAATATTACTGGGGGCCGAAGGTTTTTACCAGCGGGCCTCACTATTTTGGTGCGGTTGCTTTTTTATTCTTTGTGATTGGGGTTCTGAAATCGAACCACAAACTGAAATGGGTATTTCTCGGGCCCGGTATTGCTACACTTCTGTTTTCTCTGGGTGAACATTTTGGGGCACTGAACAATCTGATGTTCGACTATTTTCCGCTGTTTGATAAATTTCGGGTGCCCGAAATGTGGCTGATGATCACACTTTTCTGTTTCACTGTAACCGCAGTTATGGGTTTTGAATGGGTGGCTGATCAGATAAAATCAGGGAATAAAAGCAGCTGGAAAGTGCCCGTTTACATTTCAGCAGGTTTTGCACTTTTTGCGATTATAATAGGCCTTCAGATGTTATCGTTCGAAAAACCGGGGGAAAGACAGCGGCTGGCTCAGCAGGTGGCTTCACAGAATCAGGTTGCACCGAATGACCCAGCTGTTTCGCAAACGGTTTCAAGAATTATTCAAACTCAATTGATCCCCGAACGTGAATCCA
>SLGA01000047.1 GCA_007123985.1 Balneolaceae bacterium
TAAAATTTCCATCCGGATCCACGTATGCTTTAAAAGGAATTCCCTGCCCGCCAAGCTGAGAAAATATTCCATTTTCATCGTAAAGCCACACGAAATCGTACCCGTGCTCTTCGGCAAAGCGCCGTGCATCTTCCGGGCCTTCATTCAGACCAACGGTTACAGCAAATACCTGGAATTCCTCTGGATACTCCTGTCTCAGATCTTCCATAGCAGGAAATACCTGAAGACAAGGCCCGCACCACGACTCCCAGAAATCGATTAAAATAAGTTGGCCTTTGTAATCAGCCGCTGTAACTTCATTGCCGTCAAGGTCGGCGAATACTGCATTTTCAACAATATACTCGGGCGAATTGTTAGATTCCCCCGCGCAGCCGATCAGTAGAAATGCAGCAATAAGAAATGAAATATGTGTGTAATTCAAAGTTTTCATAATTTGTTTAATTGAGGCTAAAAAATACAGGTTATTCTTCTAAAATGTATAACGTTTCTGATCGGATTAAACCAATCGCAGATATCCCCGGATCCGTTTAATTAAATTGCAGATCATGATCCATGACTTTATCATTGCAGGCGCCGGCATTGTTGGGCTCTCAACGGCATATAAACTACATAACGCTTTCCCCGATTCTTCCATTCTCGTACTTGAAAAAGAACATACAGTAGCAGCGCACCAAACCGGCCACAACTCAGGTGTCATTCATTCCGGAATTTACTATAAACCCGGCAGCTACAAAGCCCGTAACTGCCTGGACGGACGCCATCAAATGGTATCATTCTGCAAAGAGAACAACATTAAACACGACATCTGTGGCAAGGTAATTGTTGCTACTTCGGAAGATGAAATTCCCAAACTGATTTCAATTTACAAACGCGGCCTTGAAAATAATATTGAAGATATTCGTCTGATTGATGAAAAAGAGCTAAAAGAAATTGAACCCTTTTCTGCAGGAGTTCGGGCCATTCATGTACCATGTGCAGGTATTGTGGATTTTCCTGCCGTATGCGAAACACTTGCACAAAAACTTAGAGATGCCGGACAAAAGGTTCTTTTTTCCACCCCTGTTCAACATATCGCTCATATAAATGGCTCTCTCTCTATTCAGAGCAACAAAGAACAGTTTAAAGCCAAACACTTTATCAACTGTACAGGCCTTCATAGCGACAGGGTTGCACAATCAGCCGGATTACGGCCAAATCTTAAAATAGTACCCTTCAGAGGTGAGTATTATGAACTCACAGAAGATACAGAGCATAAAGTGAAAGGATTGATCTATCCCCTGCCAAATCCGGAGTTTCCCTTTTTGGGAGTACATTTTACCCGAATGGTACGCGGAGGCGTTGAATGCGGACCTAATGCCGTTTTTGCTTTTAAACGTGAAGGGTATAAAAAAACATCGTTTGATATATCGGATACAATCGATACAGCCGGTTACCCCGGTTTTTGGAAAATGGCCGGCAAACACTGGAAAATGGGCCTTGATGAGATGTACCGCTCTATCTCTAAAAACGGTTTTCTTAAAAATCTGCAAAAACTAATTCCATCTATAAACGAAGAAAATCTAAAGCAATCGCCATCAGGTGTGCGAGCTATGGCACTTTTACCTAACGGGGAAATTTTAGATGATTTCTATTTTGAAACAACGGATCGTGAAATCCATGTGTTGAATGCCCCCAGCCCGGCGGCAACAGCAGGCCTTGCAATTGGTGATGAAATAGTAAAAAAAGCCAAAAGCTCTTTCTCATTATAGGATAAAGTGTTGCGGGTATAAGGTTCTATCCACTCTTGAAAAGCTAATCCGGATGGGTGTTTTATAATCAGTACATTCTTCTGAGATACTTCCACTTCATCATTCTTACCCACTTCCGAAAAAACATTCTGCAAATCCCACCGTTATTAGCTAACTTAGCTAAGCAAAACCGAGGCAACTCTTATGGCAAAAACAGTAAACATACACGAGGCAAAAACACACCTCTCAGCACTATTAAAAGACGTTCTTGAGGGTAAAAAGGTAATTATAGCAAAAAACAACACACCTATTGCTGAATTGAAAAAAATTGAGAGTAAACCGAAGCAGAGGAAATTCGGAGCCCTGAGAGGAAAAATTAAAATACACGGGGATTTCAGTGATTCCGACAAGGAAATAGAAAAGCTCTTTAATGAAAGCAAACTTTTCCCCGATGAATAAAATCCTGATTGACAGCCACATCCTGTTATGGATTTTTGAAAATCCCGAAAAATTAAGGGCAAATGATATTCAGCTTCTTAAAGATTCAGAGACAAACGTCTTCATCAGCATTGCGAGCCTTTGGGAGTTACATATAAAAACCAGACAAGGCAAACTTGAATTACCTAATGACTTCTTTGAAGAGATAGAACAAAATCTCATCTCAATTCTACCTATTCGCAAAGAGCATCTTAAAGCTCTGTTAAATTTGCCTCATTTTCATAAAGACCCATTTGACAGGCTGATCATTTCACAAGCCATTGCCGATAATATCCCCATCATCACTCACGATCAGGTATTCTCTGAATATCATGTACAATTACTCTGATTTTTTCTCTCCTTAAACCTATTTTGGTGAAGAGTATGTTAATAGCACGTTTCGAATATCGAGATGGTGTCTTGACACTTCCATACTCACTACTTGATACTCGAACTACTCAACACCATCAATAAATATATACCACATTGTCATCCATCAAAACCGACGCCCTAACCCGCCGATTATACGCTTCTGATGCTTCGATCTATGAAGAGCTCCCTAAAGGTGTAGCCTTCCCAAAATCGGGTAGCGATATACGGGATCTTGTTCTTGAATCTGCCAAAAAAAGCGTTCCAATCACTCCGCGAAGCGCCGGTACCAGCCTTGCCGGACAAACAACAGGCAACGGATACATCATGGATGTGTCCCGGTTTATGACTGAAATTTTAGAAATTGATCCGAATAACCGAACGGCACATGTTCAACCGGGGGTAATCCGTGATACTCTCAATAGAGAAGCTTCCGTGTATGGCCTGCAATTTGGCCCGGATACGGCAACCACGAACCGGTGTATGCTCGGCGGTATGATAGGCAACAACTCCTGCGGATCGTTCTCCATCAAACATAAAAGCACCCGTGAACATATCATCGAGATAGAGACCATTCTGAGTGATGGTTCGCATGTTATTTTCAGGCCTTTAAATAAAGAGGAACTGGATCTAAAACTTCGCCTGAACTCCCTTGAGGGCGAGATTTACCGAGGAATGATTGCTCTGCTGAAGGAACACAAGGATGCAATCAAACGAAATTTTCCACATCCGGAAATTACCCGCAGAAACACCGGTTATGCAATCGACAGGCTTTGTGAAATGGAGCCAATTACGCCGGGTGGGCGTCCATTTAATCTGGCCGAGCTTTTGTGCGGCAGTGAGGGCACACTTGCAATGACAGTTTCCGCCAAAGTAAATCTTGTACCGCTGCCAAAAAAGAAGGCTCTTGTTATTCCTCAATTTGAATCACTTCATCAGGCTATGCTCGCAACGGTAGAAGCTGTTAAGTGGGAACCGGCCGCAGTTGAGCTTGTTGATGACATCATTCTGAACGCTACAAAAGGCAACATCGAACAGAGTAAAAACAGGTTTTTTCTCGATGGAGACCCTAAATGCATCCTGATTATTCAGTTTGAAGGCGATAACGCTAAAGAACTTGAAAATAAAGCGCACAATCTGGCAAAAAAACTACAGGAACTTAAGCTGGGGTATTCCCATCCGTTTGAAACAGATTCCGATAAAATGACGCGCGTCTGGAACCTGAGAAAAGCAGGATTGGGACTTCTGATGGGACTGGGCAGTGATTCGCGCTCACCAACTTTTGTTGAAGATACCGCTGTAAGAGTGGAAGACCTTCCTGCTTACGTGCTGGATTTCCAGAAAATACTGGATAGACATAATACTACCTGCGTGTTCTATGCGCACGCATCTGTTGGTGAGCTGCACCTTCGGCCGGTTCTTGATACCACAAAGCCAGAGGAGCTGCAAACCATGAAAGAGATTGCACAGGAAGTGGCGGAATTGGTAAAAAAATATCGGGGTTCTCTCTCCGGTGAACATGGTGACGGGCGTGCAAGAGCACCGTATATCGAAACTGTTCTCGGCAGTGAGATGATGCCGCTGCTGCACCGGGTTAAAGAGATCTGGGACCCGGAATGTCGCTTCAATCCGGGTAAAATTATTGATGCTAAACCGATAGATTCTAACCTTCGCTACTCTCCCGATTATGAACGGGCAAACGTGGAAACCGTATTCCACTGGCGATCTACAAACGGCTTTGCAGGCGCTTTAGAGCAGTGCAACGGTGCAGGAGTTTGCCGGAAACTTCCGGAAAGCGGCGGAACAATGTGTCCGTCTTACCACGCCACGAGAGACGAAAAAGATAATACACGCGGCAGGGCAAATTTATTCAGACAATTATTTTCTGGCAAACATAAAGAAGGCTTTAAATCTGAAGAGCTAAAAGAAGCCCTGAATCTTTGCCTGAGCTGCAAGGCGTGCAAGAGCGAATGCCCTGCAAATGTGGATATGGGCCGAATGAAAACCGAGTTTTTGAACGGTTGGCATAAAGAGAACGGTGCTACATTCAGCGAGCGTTTTTTTGGGCAGCCTGAAAAGTTTTATCCGTTGGCTTCGGCATTTTCCAGTATCACAAATGTTATAAATAGCACCGGTTTTGTTAAAAAAATCTATCAAAATCTGCTCAATATCGACAGGAGACGTGAATTGCCGAAATTTGCAAAAGTGCCATTTCATAAATGGTATAAAAGCAATTTTGTGGATCAGCAAAATCCTGAAAAAAAACCTGTACTTCTGTTGGTGGATATATTTACAAACTACCACGAACCGGAAATTGCAATTGCTGCTTGTGAAGTTTTGAACAGGTTAGGGTACCGCATTCTTGTACCTGGAATATGGCCAACCGGCAGGCCACAACTTTCGAAAGGTTTGCTGGATGACGCCTCCCGAATTTGCAAAACAAATATTGCCCGCCTATACCCGTATGCCGAGAAAGAGATCCCCATAATCGGTCTGGAGCCGAGTGAAATTCTAACTTTGCGCGATGAATATAGAGACCTGTGTTCAGATAAAGAGTTACCAAAAGCTCAAAAAATCTCCGATAACACATTTCTGTGGGAAGAGTTTCTTGCCGGTGAACTTGCCATCAAAGAGAATTTTGACATCGGTAATGGCACACAGGTTTACTTACATGGCCACTGCCACACCAAGGCATTGGTTGGAAACGACCTGCTCATCCGGGTATTCAAAAAGCTTGGATTTGAACCCGTTGAACTCAAAACAGGTTGTTGCGGAATGGCCGGAAGCTTTGGATACGAAACCGACAAATACGATGTATCCATGAAAGTAGGTGAGCAAACACTTTTCCCTGCCCTTAGAGAACTAAGTGACGACTCCCTGGTTTGTGCACCGGGCTTTTCATGCCGTCATCAAATAGCAGATGGTGTTCAAAAGAGTTCCAAACACCCTGCAATCATAATGGCAGAGGCATTTAATCGGTTATAATTAACAAATGATTACGCCTCTAAATGAAGTTTTAAACCTGTTTTTTTCTCGTAAGCAACCATTACAATTTGCATCATCTCATCGAGACTAAACACCGATGAGTTTAGTACAAGATCATAGTCGGCAGCATTTTTTACATCTTTATTGAAGTAATACTGAACAAACTCAGTACGTTCATCATCTGTTTTTTTGATGATGGCCTGTGCTTCTGCTTTCGGTATACCCTCTTTCGCTGCAATATGTTCTATTCGCCTTTTTATCGGTGAAACCAGGCGAATATGGAATACTTTGGGATCTGTACAGATGTAGTTGCTCCCCCGCCCAACGATGATTGAATTTCCATGCTGCTCAATAGTTCTAACTACCTGATTTAATGTTCGGATGTAACCGGCGTTTGTGCTGTTTTTTTTCATAAATCCAATTACAACATCTTCTATGGTTTCCCTGCGGTTTTCATCAAGAGCCTCAAGAAATTTTTTATCACTTCCCAGCTTTTCAGCTATAGCCTGTAGAATGTCTTTGTCCCACATTTTAAAACCGAGTTTTTTACTCATGTGAGCCGCAAGCGCAGCCCCTAATGCGCCAAACTCCCGGGATATTGTTATCACCGGAAAAGGGTTACCCTTAGGTGTTCTGGGCCTCTTCGATGTGCTCTCGAGTTCCCATGTTTTCATCCGCTCTTCTATGATTTTACTGAGTACTTTAGCCATGTGATCTCCTCTTTTATTAGAACTCTCTAACAGAAATATAAGAGGAAATTCCGATATCCAAATGATCAATTTTCAACATCATAACTTTCTTCGGGGGCTGGCAACAAATGCTGTAGGGGTATTCATATTATAAATAAATGTATGGCATTGTGTTAATGATAAATTAATTACAACCCAATAATTATTTATAAACAAAACTTTATGTTTAAGCATAAAGGTTTTAAATTATGGAGTAAATTATCCTAAATCAAAATCAAGTACAATATGACACCATCATCAAAACCAGTTTTTAATTTTAAGTTACCACCTGCCCTACAAGAATTAATCGATGAAGCTCCAAGTGTTGCGGTTGCCAAAAATGTAGAAGACTTAGTCAATCTGGCCGTTGGAGGCAAAGAAGGTCTGTCCTACGATGTGATTTACGACCTGCCTGGCGGCGAAAAAAAGAAAGAGGCTATCGTTCACAGAGTAAAGAATGGTATTGCCGCAAATTATACAGAAACCTACATGCGGCGAAGAGATCCCAATTGTATGGTTATTGCCGATGATTTTCCAACGGATAAAACCACCTACAAGAGCCGTTTTAACGAAGAGTTTGATTCTCTACGTAAGGAAACCTTTGACTGGATGAAAACACAGGATCTTGCATTGTTTTTCTTCAATGCGGGTAAAGTGGGAATGGGCTACAAAACGGTAGCTGTAATTCCTGCAAATGCCGGATTTTTTGGCCTGGGCCTCGCACTTCTACAGGGCATTATAAATCCCGATGAGCTTGATAAAGATTATAAGCCAGACGCTTTTATCTACACAGCTCCTCCTTTCAGGCATACCCATTTTGAAGGCAAACAGGTTGTAGTTCACAACCGTCAGCCGGGCAATTATGAAATGTTCAGCTACAACTTATATCCCGGACCAAGTGCTAAAAAAGGCGTTTATGGTATGTTAATTGGCCAGGGCGAGGAAGAAGGTTGGGTAACCGCCCACTGTTCTGCAGTTCAGGTTAAAACTCCTTACGACAATGTAGTTACCTTTATGCACGAAGGTGCCAGCGGTGGTGGTAAAAGTGAAATGCTGCAACAACCTCACCGGCTATCTGACGGCCGTTTATTACTGGGAGATAACCTTTATAAAGATGACAAACGTTACCTGGAACTCTCACAAACCTGTGATCTGTTACCGGTAGCCGATGATATGGCACTTTGCCACCCTTCATTGCAGACCGATGACCAAAAACTACGCCTGGAAGATGCCGAAGAGGGATGGTTTGTTCGTGTAGATCACATCACAGAATATGGAACCGACCCCAGCCTGGAAAAATTAACGGCCGTTCCTCCAAAACCTCTTCTCTTCTTAAATATTGAATCGGTTCCCGGAGGCAGAGCTATGATCTGGGATCATACATATGATGAACCCGGTGTACCGTGCCCAAACCCCAGAGTGATCTTACCCCGCGAAATTGTTCCAAAAATTGTTTCTGAGCCGGTTAGTATCGACATCAGAAGTATCGGGATGCGCACACCACCATGTACCAGGGAGGAACCCAACTACGGTATAGTTGGCCTGATGCACGTACTGCCACCTGCCCTTGCCTGGCTGTGGAGACTGGTTGCTCCACGAGGGCATGCCAATCCAAGCATCATTCAAACGGAAGGCATCAGCAGTGAAGGAGTGGGAAGCTACTGGCCGTTTGCCACCGGTAAAAAAGTAAAACAGGCTAACCTTCTTTTAGAGCAGATTGTACAAACTCCAAAAGTACAGTACATCCTCACACCCAATCAAAACATTGGTGCGTGGAAAGTAGGCTTTATGTCGCAATGGGTTGTGCGGGAATATCTTGCCCGAAAAGGCAACGCTACCTTTAACGAAAAGCAAATTTTACCTGCAAGATGTAATGTATTAGGATATGCTTTGAAATTTATGACCTTTGAAGGACGCACGATTCCGCCATGGTTGTTACAAGTTGAACTTCAAAGAGAAGTACAGGAAGAGGGTTATGATGCCGGCGCTGAAATTCTGCTCGAATTCTTCCACAGAATGCTTAAGAATTTCGATACTCCGGACCTCAATGATCTTGGCAAACAAATTATTGAGTGCTGCCTGGATAATGGTACCGTAAAAGATTACGAGCAATTAATGCCTAATTCATAATCTTTATCAGCTTAAATTACTTCGATGGAAAATTTCTCAGCTCCGGATAGAACTCCGGAGTTGAGAGTATCCTGAAATGCCTGAAGACAAAATGTACAGGTAACAAATCTGTAATTTTGAGACCTGTGATTCGTGTTAATCATGAATCTTTTTAGTGATTCCGGCAACACGTTCGCCCAATGCCCTCCCCTTTTCGAGAAATTGATTACTAATCGATCCGGCTCCTTCCATCTCAAAAGGTTTTTCTCCCGTAATTGCTGATGCGCCAAACGGCTGTGTCCAATCCGGTCCACCAACTACTATCATCCCGAATACCAGCATGCTTTGAAGGATGTTCATTTGCACAATCTCCTCTCCGGCCGATATTCCTCCGGCAGTAACAAAAGCCGCACCTATTTTATCTCTTAGAGGCTCGCCTTCGAAAGGCCAAGATGCAATAAATGCAGAAATTTCAGGCGAAACATTTGCATTATACACCGGACTGCCAACAATAATGGCACCTGCCTCTAGTAAATCAGCCACTTGAACAGTGTTTACATTTTTTAAGACTACCTCAATTCCATCAACCCCGGCGGCACCTTCTGCAACAGCAAGTGCCATCTGTTCTGTATTACCGGTTTCGGAGTGATAGACAACAAGCACTTTATTCTGCGCAAAAAGATCAGCAGTGAATAGAAAAAACAAACCCACGAAAATAAACTTCATTAATTGAATCATAAATTCGCTCACATACAAAGTCTTAATCAGCTAATGGTGCTATCTGTTCGGATTGAATAACACCATCGGGCAGCTCCATGATATCAATTTTTCTGAAGTGAATTTCAGCCCCTTCGGCCTCAGGGCAGATGTAACCTTTTTTCCTTTTGGTTGATGTGATACCATTCACAAATTTTCCGTTAACCGATAACTTGATTACACCATCTGTGCAAACCAGAATATATCGGTTCCACTCGAACGCGGGTTTCATCCGGTTTTCAAGTGCATAACTGCGCCCGCGCACCACTTCGGAAGGATTATCCGCAATGGTACCTTCAAGCCCCATCACTGGAAACAGGTGGCCGTGAACGTATTCAATTGGTCTGTTGTGTATCTCAGCCCATGCGGGATCCAGCATTTGTACTTCCACGCCGCGGGGGAACGGATTATCCTCATGAGGTTCAGGATTTGCAAGAATAAACATCCCGGAATTTCCTCCCTCTTCCATAAATCGCCACTCTACATCCAAAATAAAGTTCTGATACTGCTTCTCCGTTCTCATTACTCCGATTGGCCATCCTGTGCATTTCAGTAATCCATCTTCAACATACCATGTCTCCTCCGATGTGTTTACATCCACAAAGTTGGTTAAATCCTTCCCATTAAATAACCTTTCAAATCCGGGCTGAAGATTGTTTTCGGTTGAAGCTTTTCCGTTGATAGCTGAAATCCCGCTTCCTGCAGGAAATGCCGCCGCAGTTGATGCGAGCAGCGCTTTTTTTGCAAATTCTCTTCTGTTCATTCAAATTTAGTTTTTATTATGCAGAAAATGCATCTCGCAGTAAACCGATACTCTCGGCCACCGCTTCGTCTGATGGCGCATGCCCTTCAAACTCAATGGATATGTATCCTTTATATCCCACATCATGCAGAATGTTTGCAATGCGGTTGTAATCAAGATCCAGTGTGTAGAATCGTCCGCCGCCATAGTAAGTTTTAGCCTGAACAAAAACGGTATATGGGGCAATGGCTTCAAGCTGTTCATACTTGTCATCCAGAAAATTTCCGGTATCCATCAACACACGCAGCCAGGGGGAATCTATAGTTCGCATAATGTGCAATAATCCTTCTGCCGTTCGGGTCATGCCCCAGTGGTTTTCGAGGCCAAGCATTACCCCATACTCTTCGGCAACCGGTATAATTTCGTTGATGGAGTCGATGGCCCATTGAATACCATCTTCTTCAGTATACCCTTCAATGGGGGATTCAATACCGTGGTTATCCATCAGTTCGGCAAATGAACCGGATGTATTCCACCGGCCGGCACTAATTCTGATACACGGAACACCCAGATCCCGTGCAAGGTGGATGAAGCGCTTGGTATCGTCAATACTTTTCCGGCGTTCTTCAGGGTCGGGATTTACAAAATCCTGATGCGTTGACAGACAGTTAAGATGAACGCCGTGAATCAATGCATGCTTTTTCAGTGCTTTGATATAATCGGGATCTTCACTCTCCATCTGCCTGTGTAAAATATCCACCCCATAAACACCGAGTCGGGATGCCTCTTCGATAACATGGCGGATCGGGGTTCGCTGCGGACTAAAATGCCAATAAGAATAGCTTGAAATTCCCAGTTTAACATGAAACGGACTTCTATTTGATTCACGTACTATGTCAGATTTTTTATTTCTCTCAGCTAAAACTGAAAGTGGAATCAGTGTGCCGGCAGCGACTCCCGCGGAGAGTTTTTTCAAAAAAGATCGGCGCTGGTTTTCAGAGGAGTTGGTTTTCATAGATTTATTCCGGTCAGGTTTTGAATCGTGACTCGAAAAATAGAAAAAAAACGGACTCCTACAACTACAATTCAGTCTCATACTCATTTTCAATCCATTCACGCCAGCCACCGGCCATGGACTTTACATTACTGTAGCCCATTTTCTGCAGATTATCACCGGCCAGTACCGATCGATAACCGCCACCGCAGTATAGAATTAATTCGGTATCCGTATCAGAAACATGCTCCTCAATATCCCGCTCAATCACACCTTTGCTCAAATGGATAGCGCCGGGAAGATGTCCATTTATAAACTCATGCACTTCGCGGGTATCAATAAGAACAAATGTACTGCTTTGATTGAGGGCTTTGTTCACATCATCACATGATATTTCCGCAACTCTTGAAAGGGCTTCGTTTACGAGATCAACAAATTTTTGTGAATGGGTTTTAGACATTAGTCAGCACTATCAGTTGTTTGATATCAATTTCGCATAGCACCGCGTTCAATCAACTCTCGTGCACTCAAAAGTGCCGATTCTGTGATTTGTTCGCCACTCATCAGGCTTGCAACTTCCCGTATATGTTCCTCATCCGATAATGGCATGATTCGCGTTGTTGTTCGCTCTGCTTCTTCCACTTTTTCAACCCGGTAGTGCTTATGCGCCTGACTGGCAATCTGAGGTTGATGGGTGATCGCGATAATCTGGCAATATTCTGATAAGTTTCGCATTTCACGACCCACTTTTTCCGAAATATTCCCACTGATTCCCGTATCAATTTCATCAAAAATCATTACCGGCAGATGGTGCTCTTTTGCAAGAATTGATTTCAGCGAAAGCATTACACGGCTCACTTCACCACCCGAGGCAATCTTGGCAAGCGGTTTCGGCTCTTCACCTTTATTTGTGGAGATAAAAAACTGCACTTCGTCACACCCATTTTCAGTGCATTCGATAATTTTGCCTTCATGCTCAAACCAACCGTTATCTGAGGTTTGCCAATCCACATCTACCCGGAATTGCCCATGCATTATTCCCAGGTTTTGAAGGGCTTTCACTATATCCGCAGAAAGCTGTTCACCGGTGGAAACACGTTTTTTATGCAGATCAACCGCAAATTTTTTCAGGTTTGCTGCCTGATCAGAAATTTTCTTCCCGATACGTTCTATTTCCAGATCAAAATTCTCTGCAATATTAAGCTCTGCCCTGATTTCATTGTAATAGCTGATCAGATCAGGTACAGATCTCTGATATTTTTTTTGAAGCCTGTTCAACTCAGATTGTCGCCTTCTTAGCTTTTCAAGCCTGTCGGGATTAAACTCAATTCTCTCCCGATAGCGCTCGGCGAACTGAATTGTTTCCTGAATACTTATCCGTGCGGTGTTAATCTCCTGAAGATAGGTTTCAAACTCCGGCTCAATACGTGCCATATCTTCCAGGTGCAGTTTGATGGAGTTAATCATCTCCATCAGGCTCACATCATCGCCATTGCCTATTTGAGTGATGGCAGAAGCTTTTTGATCCAGATCCTCAGCATTATCGAGCAGGTTCATTTCAGCAATAAGGTCGTCCTCCTCGTGGGCATCCAGCTCTGCAGCCTCCAGCTCTTTTACCTGAAACTGATAAAGCTCGGTTTTCTCTTTTAATTCGCGTTCTCTGCGTTTCAGATTACGGCGTTCTTTCTGCAGCTCCGCCATAACCATGTACTCTTTTTTATACGAATCAATGTAGGGTTTCACCGAATCAAACTGATCAATCACACCAAGATGATTTTCATCTTTAAGCAGCATCTGATGATCATGCTGTCCGTGCAGGTCAACAAGTTGATCTCCCACTTGTTTCAGTACAGATATATTTACCGGCGTATCATTAATGAAGGCCCGGCTGCCGCTTTGGCGAATTTCCCGCCGCAGAATCAATTCTGGTGAGTAGTCAACCGCACTCTCATCCAGTAACTTCATCAATATTTGATTTTCGCCCACATGGATGGTCGCCTCTGCGATGGCTTTATCTGCACCCTGTCGTATAACTTCTGTATCGGCACGTTCACCTAAAATCATATTCAGTGCTCCGATTATAATTGATTTACCCGCGCCGGTTTGCCCGGTCAGCACATTTAGCCCGGAACCAAATTGTACATCAAGCTCATCTATAAGAGCAAAATCTTTGATGTAGAGGGATTTTATCATCGTTTACAGTATTTAGTTGTACTTAGAAAAAAAGAACATTTTCTGTGGGAGATACCGTTTGAAAGTACAGAGTTCGGTAGTAAAATTCACCCGGAGTCTCTTCTCAATCGCTTCTATTTACATTCCGACGGAAGGTATTTTCGGTAATAACATGTATGCAATTAGTGAAACTTTTGGGGAAGGGCTCCGCAATCATATCAATCAAACCGGATGAATCGCCAAACATACAGACTCGTAAAAAAGAGTCCGGCCAGCACAATTATCCCCTTCGTTACAAACTCTCCCGGAATGAACTGCTGAAACCAAGGTTCTGAAAAAATCAGAAGAGCCAGAAGTACCATCAACCCAAAACTTTCCGGTAAACGATAGGGTACGTCCATTACTTTTTTACTGTAGATACCGAGTGTTGCAGCCATTGCACCGTAGCTAATCATTGTAGTCAGTGCAGAACCAACCATCCCCAAAACTGGGATCAATATCAGGTTCATTACAATCGTAATTGCCGCGCCCAGTAATGTGATTTTGTAAAATATCCGGGTTCTTTCTTTAATGAATACACCCGATGAAAAGTTGATGTACCATCCATGAAACCAATAGGCCAAAAGAAGGTAAGGCACAATATCGAGCCCTCCCCAGTAGTTGCTGTCAATAAGGGTTTTTTCAGTTCCCGGTATGGAGATTGCGACAATCTGTTGTTTAAACAGAGCCACCCCCATAAATACTACTGCTGAAAATGCATTATACCAGATAAATGCCTGGCCAAAGAGTTCTTTCGAATCCCCGTCTTTCGCATGCCGCATAAAAAACGGTTGCCAAGCCATACGATACATCTGTACGAGCAACAGCATAAAAACTGCCAGTTTGTAACAAGCGTTATAGATTCCTACAACATCTTCCGGAGTAGTTCCCATACCATACAGTCGCTCTGCATTAGCAGGATTCATTCCGTTCAGAAGAAACCGATCCAGCATTTCGTTAATCACAAATCCAATGCCGGAAGGAACAAAAGGCCATCCAAATGAAAACGCAGTTTTAACCCACTCTTTTTTGAAAGTACCCTTCAACAAATCTGCAGTAAAAAACCAAACCAGAACCGACATCACAAAAGATGCAGCAAGATTTGCCAGAAATACAGCCTCAATGCCGAAACCAAGTCCCAGAATCAGGTAAAAATTGAGGGTAATATTGATCAGAACATTCACCGTTTTGAGCGTGGCATACAACCATGCCCGCCGGGTGAGTCTCAGCTCTGCCATCGGCACTATGGAGAGTGTATCAAACCATAGAATCCCAAGCATGATTAAATAAATGCCGGACATTTCAGTGCTCAGGCTCATTAGAGGCAAGAGCCACGGCATAACCAGATAGAGCAACAGGCAAAGAAGTGATGCAAAGATCAGCAACCCGATCTGGAGTGTCTTAAATACATGCGGGGCCTGTTTTCGGTTTTCCGCATATCTCAGATAAGCAGATTCCATCCCAAACGTAAAAAGCACGTTGAGAAATGCAATTGCTGCATAAACCAGACCCATAATCCCGTATTGTGCCGTGTTGAAAACACCGGTATGAAGTGGAACCAGCAGATAGTTAATAAAGCGGGCCAGCACACTGCTGATACCGTAAATTAATGTATCTGAAAAGAGTTCTCGAAGTTTATTCACAGATTAGTTATTCGATAGCAATTGCAGAACAGCGTTCACACCCAATACGTAACTGTAAATACCAAAGCCTGTAATAATTCCATTCATTGCTTTGCCTGTAATTGAACGTTCCCGAAACTCCTCACGTGCGTGAATGTTTGAGATGTGAACCTCCACTTTGGGAATGGTCAATAGTTCCAGCGCATCATGTATGGCAACTGAAGTGTGGGTAAAGCCACCCCAGTTTGCAATCATTGCGTCGATGGTATCGGTGCGTGCAGAATGTATGGCATCAATTAAATCACCTTCATGGTTGCTTTGCAAAAAGATGAAATTGATCTCAGGATATTGTTCTGTTAGAAGATTTTTAACATCCTCCAGAGTAGAAGACCCATACACATGTTTATCACGCTGCCCCAGCAGGTTCAGATTCGGGCCGTTCAATACCATAATTTTCATAAGTTCACCTCAGCAGATATTTTTCCAGCAATTTCCTGCATCTTCTCTTTGCTCAATCCAATTTTCTTTCCAAGTGTTACACTCTGCGAATCGGAATAGATCGGAACTAAATGGATATGGGCATGAGGAACTTCTCTGCCGTCCAGAATTACACCGGTTCTGTTTGGTTTGAGAGCTAAATCCATGGCCAATGCCACTTTTTTTGCGAATAAAATCGTGTCTGTAAGCAAGCTGTCGGGCAGATCGAACAGATAGTCGATCTCCTTTTTTGGTACAACAAGGGTGTGCCCTTCCGCAACCGGGTTTA
>SLGA01000331.1 GCA_007123985.1 Balneolaceae bacterium
GCAGCCGGCACAGCTCCTGCGGTGTGTTGAGTGGTGGTATAATTTATGTTGAGATGGGTTGGCTCATCATTGGTTCCTCCCTTCAAAGCATAACCGAGCGTGGCGATCGGCTGGCGCGGGTACGCTGCAAAATCAGGCATTCGGATCTCTCCGAAAATGGCTTCCTGCAACAGACGGGCGTTCGCTGAACTCACCAGCACTCCGGTTGTTTCTTCAAGCAGCTCTTTGATAAAAGCTTCAGACGGATTTTCTCCCAACTGTTCCATAATCCACGGAAATGAAGCCGTTCGTTTATTCAGCAGATCATGAATTTCTGATGATGAGCGATACCTCTCTCCCACTCCATAAACCGATCCGCCTCCCGTACCGTGATCACTTGCCATAATGAGCAGTGTTTCCGGTGATCTGTCCACATAATCCATCAGCTTGCCGAGTGTTTCATCTGCTGCGAGGATTTCCCAAAGTGCGGCGCCTGCATCATTTCGGTGATTTGCGTGATCTATCCGCCCTGACTCAATATGCAGTACAAATCCATTGTTTGATCCATCCAGAATCTCAACACCTTTTTTCGCCATTTCATGCAGTGTTGGTGCATTAGCCGCGCGAAATCGCCGGTCAATTTCATACGGAACATGACCTTCATTAAACGTGGCAAGTAGCTTATCTGCTTGAACGCCTGCAAATGATTCCCTGTCTGTAATGACTGAATACCCAGCATCCGCAAAAGGTTTATAAAGATCCGCTTCGTCACTCCGTAAATTCTGATCAAAGGCTTCAATTCCCCCGCCAATCATTACATCTGCCTTAAATACGGCATACTCTTCAGCGATGTTTTCTTCATCGCGCCGGTTTATCTGTTTTGAAATCCAGCCGGCCGGGGTAGCGTGTGTAATGGTGGTGTTTGATACAATTCCTGTGGCCTTACCTGCTGCTTTGGCAAGTTCAAGAATGGTTGTTAGTTCTTGCCCATCGGGATAGATGGAGAGTGATCCATTTACAATTTTGCGGCCGGTTGCCCATGCCGAAGTAGCGGCTGCAGAATCGGTAACCATACTGGTTAAACTGTGGCTTTGCATACTGCCGGCCGATCCTGTTTTGAAAAGCTTTTCAAGGTGGAGCGGTTTACCAAAATTTCTGTGCGAAAAGTGCTGTGCGGATGTAAAATCTTCCCAGGTAAATCCATCATAAGCAAAAAAGATGATATTCCTGGTTTTTCCGATGTAAGGTGATGGTGTAGAGCTGTTCCGGCTAAACGGAAGAATTGCTCCCAATCCCGCTGCCACGCCCGTTTTCAGAAAATCTTTACGTTTCATTTTAGTCATAATTTTGGATTGATTCATGAAGTATTTCCCAGGCTCTGTCCAGATCATCGAAACCAAGAATTTCTACACTATTACCGGGGCCTTTATAGTTGGCAAACCACAATTCAATTATCTCTAAAATCCCCTGAAATTGCTCTTCAAGCTGTTGAAGGTTCTCAATTCCGGCAAAGTGCGAGTCCGGCATTACAGTAATCATTTTCTCATCCCGATCACCACCATCAAGCATTTCAAGAACGCCAATCAGCCTGGTTTCTGCTATCTTACCACGCTCCAGTGCCGTACCGAGAACAAGTACATCCATCGAATCACCGTCGCCTGCAAGCGTGCGGGGTACCATTCCATAATTTGCCGGATAGGCCAAATAATGAATCACCCTTGGTTCACCATCCCGAAGTTCCCATGATAAATGCCCGGTATCTTTTTCAACTTCCCACTTTGCATTTGTACCGGCTGGAATTTCAATAACAACCCGAACAAGTGAGTCTTCCGTTAGGGGTTCAAATCCGCTTAAGTAATGAAAAACGCCAATAATGGGGTCATCATCAGAAGTCAGATCCGTGACCTGCTGTTGAGTTTCCGTACATGCACCCAGAAACAATGCAAAAAGTAATAGCAATTTATAATAGTGTATAGAACTATAAATCATAAGGATAGTAATACTTATTAGTTTTTTGTTACCGTACGTGCCGGCTATTTGCTCAAAACAGAAGAGCCTCATTTCAGAGGCTCCAATTAATTTTATGGGTAACGTTTGTACGGGTTGTTGCTCAACCAAAAATTGTTACCAACGTTAGTTGCCCGGGTATCCATCAAGATTGGAGATTTGATCGATATAAGGCTCAATGGGCGACCAGTCTTCAATGCTCAGCCCTCGCAAATCAAGCGTTGCACCTCCGTTCTCATCCGCGCCGGGTGTAGAGTCGAGCAATGCACCGGCTGCCATCATCTCGCCTACAATTGTCAGATCAGTAACACCGGTTGAACGCATGTTAATTCTGTAAATCTCTGAAAAGTTTTTGATGGTCTCGAGCCCTTCGTTGCCGAATGGTACTTCCCGAAAAATGGCTTCTTTGAGGCCGGTATTGCCTGCAAGGGGACTGATATCCGTTAAACCGGTTACCGTATTTGCATTGAAATAGGTAAGCGATGTGATATTTGCCAGCGGAGAAATATCTGTGATAGGTGTATTGTTAAATCGAAGGTACTCAATATTTTCAAGGCCGCTGATCGGGCTCAGATCGGTAATAGAAGTGTAGCTCAATCTCAGATACTCAAGGTTTTCAGCATATTCGAGGCCGGTAAGATCCGAAATTTCAGTAATCGTACCTTCAAAATCGTTCGATCCGTTTATATCAAGTATCACCAGTTCGAGCATCAGCTGTTCGGTGATCGGGGTGCTATCGTCAACCTCAAGCGCTTCTCTGATTTGTGCCAGAAGGCGGGCATCGGGTATATCAACCAATACCGGCTCAGGTTCGGGTTCCGGTTCCGGGATTGATGACGTTGAATTATCATCCGAGCAAGCAGATACAAGAAGAAGAGCTGCAAACAGTAAAAGTGAAGTAGTTCTAAATAGATATTTCATTATGATTGTAAAATTAGTGTTTGATAAAGTTGTATTTGTATAATCGTGGTATGGTTGTACTGTTTAACGCTTCGCTAAGTGTGAAGTAGTTGTACTCAGGATCGAAGCATATCGCTTCTCCTTGCGGCTCTCCTGCATAGGGAGCTTTTATCGGGGTTCTTGCAAGCATTTCTACCATGCTCTCCCCTGCTTTTCGTTTCCAGTAAAAAATTTCCTGCCGGTTTTTTATTAAAACACGCTCCCCGCTGATGGATGATGTTCCTGCTGATGCTTCACGAAATGAAAATCGCCCGGCCTTGTAAATTTCATACAACTCATCAACTGGCTGCGGAAAGGGAAGTACATAAAGCAGTGAAACCACATCTCGTTTCGTAGCCAGAAAAATATCGCCGGTTAGCGGGTCCACAAGCATTGCCTCTGTATCATGGCTGCCATCGGGATATACAAATCGAATCCGGTCAACCGGAATATCATTCAGGTGTATATATTTACCGAAGTGCTCTTCGCTTTTGTACTCCGGTTCGGGAAATCGATAGATTGAATAGTGTGGCCTTCGTTGTTCGTTATCTCCCGTATCAGCGAGATAAATGTATGTTTCACCCTCAATGGGCCCATAGGAAACCTCAATATCTTCCCAATCAATGTTATGGGTACCGTCAATTTTATAGCGTGCAACAATTTCACCTGATGAAGAATCGATCAGAAACAGTGTATTGGTATGCCCCCTGTCGTTGTGCGACCAAATGTATCCGGGATTTCGAAGGCTCCACGCCAAACCGGATGCTTCACTCATCTGTACCGTCCCTTTATCTGAAGGCAGTGCTTCAAACTCATTGCTTACGGGCAAGACAAATGGATTGTATGATGTTGAAAAAGGCACATGGTTTTCCCAGTCGTATTGATCTGAAACTAACTCAGTTCCGTTTACATGTACATCAGTACAGCCTGATAATGCAAATTTAAAAATCAGTAAGATTATAGCCGGGCAGATTCTGTTTACTGTCATTCTTTGTTTTTAATAAAGAGGCGGGCTTCAATCTGCCCGCCTCGTATTGATTCAATCTTGATCTGTTATCTACTCAGAACCAAATGCCCCAAAGAACTCTCTTGGTGCGGGGGGTGTAAACGTCCACTCACCATCAAGTGTAGTGTAACTTTCGTGTACAAAATCGAAATCGAGAAATGCCCCTGTTAATGCCGGTGAATCCGCTCTCAGCCTGAAATCGGCATCCGCCGGAATCGGGCTGATGTTGGTTCGAAGAGGGTCAGTACCAATTGAAGTGTTACCGCTGAATTCAAATCCTGAGGGATCATAATTTACAAACAGCGGATCGTTCTCTCCCGGCCCCCCTGTAACATCCGTGGCAGGAATCGGTGTACGCGGATCATTCCCGATTAAACCAACAGAAGACGTATTTGTTGAAGGATAAAATTCATCAACAATGGTTTGCACACTACCGTAATACCAGTTATATCCGTAGTTGATACGACTAACATCGGGCTCATCCTCACCGGCTACAAGGCGTAAACCGAACCGTACATTTACCTGAAGATTGTTATACACATCACCAAATCC
>SLGA01000258.1 GCA_007123985.1 Balneolaceae bacterium
ATGATTGATCGCTTCCACTGCAGCGGCTCTTGGCATCAACTGTGGCGGATATTCCGGATGAGGCCATACGCGCATCTTTTTTTCGGAGACACCCAAAAAAGTTGCCAGATCATTTGAGATAGACTCACATTCCACAAGCAGCAGATGGGCTCTTTTTGCCAGCCATTTGCGGCATATATAGTTTATCCACTCAAGGTTGCAGTCCAAAGGCATTTTATTGTGTACCGACCAAATGAGTTTGCCACCGAGCAGCGTAAAACATTGAATACAGAGTAGTTTGTAGAGATATACAAAGATTGAAAAAAAACCTGTACACTCAATCCAATGGTAATGGAGAAACGTTTTTTTCTTGACGATCTGATGGGCTAAAAATTTAAGATGCCCAAGCGTGCTTACCCCGGTAATTCTGAATTCTGATGAATTGAGCATTTCCCTGTAAAGCAGGTAGAGATAATCAGATTTTTTGTATGAAAAGCGAATGGGTGGTGCAACATAAAGTTTACATGGCTTTTCGCAGCCAAGTTCTTTATAAAGGTCCTGTAGTTGATCAAGCTTTTTCATACATCAAAAAGAATCAAAAAAAGTATTGTAGGCCAAATGAGTGTACAGTTCCAAAACCGGTAGAGAAAGGAACAAGTGCATAATTTATACGTATTGGCTCAATCTCCATACCCAGGCCAAAACTTAGCGGGCGTTCGGTTGGTCCAAACCGGTAACCCGCCTGCAGGTAAAACAGGTCACTTACATCGGCGTTAACGGCAATACTGAAAAATCCCTCATTGGGATCACGCTCAGTAAAATCACTGGTGGGATTTTCTTCAATCGGTTTACTCCAGTCAGCATAGAGGGAGAGCAGAACCGGTAAATCGTTGGCGCCAGGGGTAGTAAAATCAATTATACGAAGTGCAGCGCCAAGGTTAAACGTTGCAGGAAGCACCGTAGATTCCAGGTCAAGGCTTTCCATCGTTCCGAGGTTTTTAACGGATGCAGCCGTTCGGATTCTTTGGTCTAAAAACTCAGCCGCTATACCCGCACTGATGGCATACCCATTTGCCCGAAACTGAAATACTTCTTCCCGCAAATATTGCGCCGTTACCCCAAGTGAGACCGCCCCGATTTTATGAGCTGCAGCTCCTGCAAGCGACAAGTATCCGATTGAAAAATCTCCGGCTGAAGGCCCGGGCGTATCCCTTGCTTCAAATCCATCGGCTCTTGAATTATAAATTCCGGCTGCAAATGCAGAGTTTCCTCTCAAGAAATTAACGGCTGCAAACTGGTTGTTCACACCGGATATCCACAGCGTGTAGCTGGCGTCGAGGCTGGATTGTTCCTCAAAGGCAAGCAGTGCCGGGTTTGTATAAATTGCTGAGGGTCCGGTTAAAACCGCAGTAGAGGCCTCCGAAATGGAGAGTAACCTTGAGGATGGGCCGATATTCAAGAAGTCGAGTCCGCTTCCTGTATCCTGTGCATGGGCAGAAAGGGTTAAAAGCAGTGAAATAATTAGCAGGGCTATCTTTTTCATATCATATTAAATATTGAGCCTTATCGAAAAAACGTGCATTGATGTTAACTGAGAAGGCTCCCTCAAAAATGCGTAATCTATAGATGGAGAAAAACGATCATAGGGTAAATGTATAGAAAATCCACCACTTGGCTGTAATTGATTTTCTCCGCCAATATCGTAGTACTCCAGGCCTCCACGTACAGTAACCCTTTCATGAAGTGAATACCTTGAACCTGCTCTTAAAAACGAGGATTGAGTAGTGTGTTCGGCTCTTACGATCGGTTGGAATCCATCACCATTTCTTTGATTGGGATCTGCTCGAAGTATATCTGCCTTTTGAAACCGAAATTCTGAGTCCATGCTTACGAGCCAATTGTCAGATAAATCGTAAGCAGCACCAATAATCAGCCGTACAGGAAACGAATAGTTGTTAACCGAACCAGCTGTCTGCCCGAATAACTCTGTTGAATCGAACCTGTACTCGGAGATCAAATCTTTTACAGTGGCTGCAACTGCCAGCTTTGAACTAATTGCAACCCTCACGCCTGCGTCAATACCAATATTCTGTGAATTTGGAACATCTGGGTGGTAATTTGCCAAATTGTATTTGATGCCGATACCTGCCCAAACCCGTTCAGAAAAGCGAATGGCAAAATTACCTGTTAGTTGAAATTCGTTCGTAGAAAGCATCGCTGTATGAT
The DNA here is from genome assembly GCA_007123985.1 of Balneolaceae bacterium. Classification (GTDB taxonomy): domain Bacteria; phylum Bacteroidota; class Rhodothermia; order Balneolales; family Balneolaceae; genus Rhodohalobacter. The sequence goes on from SLGA01000258.1 coordinate 2,206, forward strand.
AACCGCTCGAAGTCCGGCCATCAATATTTCCCACACGCGCATTCATGAGGCTGATTGAAAGTCCTGCGGATGGAGGCATTTGAATATTTGTAGTGATCATGTGCAACCGCCTGTCAAAACGCAGGGCAGCGGTTGAAAAATCCATCTGTAAGCTTTCAGATGGTATTGCAGCCATTGCAGGGTTGTAGTATGCGTAGCTGCCTTCCTGATGAACGGCCGTCATCGCATTTCCCATCGCCATACCTCTTGGCGAAAAACCCATCCTGGAAAATGAGCCTGCATACCCTCCGCTTTGTGCAGCTGTGTCGGCAAACCAAAACAGAAGTATGAATAAAACGGTACAATATGTTATGGCTGATTTCATAAAGGAAGTCACTCGATTAGCAAAATTTTACCGTTTGCCCTTCCTGAGGGGGTTTCTATAGAGTAAAAATAGGTGCCGGCACTCAGAATCCGGCCTGTTTCATCCCGTCCATCCCATAACGTTTCGTAGGAACCGGCAATGGGTATTGAATCGATGGTAAGAGTACGGACGGAGTTCATTCCGAAATCAAATATACGAACCGTTGCCCTACCTGCCTGTTTACTTTCAAATTTGATGCGAACAACTGAATGCAGGTTTGGCGAAAATGGATTGGGGTAAGCATAAGCATCCACATCCGGTGCATCGGGCTGGTAGATATTACCGCCTCGCAGCGGGACATCCACCCGGATTATTCTCCACGTATTCCCGCCATCGTTTGTGGAAGCAAGGCCATCACCGGTACCCACCCAGAGACTCTGATCGGTTGATGAAACTGCAAAATATCGGGTATCATTTCTGATGAATGTATTTGGGCTCCGGATCTGATCAATCCGCTGCCAGTTAGTGCCATCATTATGCGATATAAACAACCCCTGATCGGCCGCCGCAAAAACAGATCCGTTAAAAAAGCCCACATCGTTCACCCGTATTCCTTCTAAAAATCTACTGAATGTTTCTCCTCCGTCCTCTGTAAAAACAAGTCCAAATGCGTCGCGATTGTCGGGATCGGCGCGCCAGTTGGTCATCCAGATGCGATTGGTACCGGGCTGTTCTCTGATGGTTACAATCCAATTTGCCAATAAGCCTCTGTTATTCTCCGGGTCAAAGCTGATGCGTTTCCAAGTAATTTGATCAACAGGCGCAAAAAGGGCATTATATGAGATGTTAACTCCACCTGCTGTGCCAACCCATACAGTCTGATTGCTGTCGATGAGCAGACCAAAACCAAGCAGGTTGTTGTCGAAACGGGGATCGTACCGGTTTACAGTTTCACCATTAGATGTTCTTGAAAACCACTGGTAACTATTCGAAGGATCTAACTCATCTTCAAAAGAAGGGGGGAGGATGATTCGCTCCCATGTTTGACCGTTATCTGTACTGCGTAGAAGGCCTGAAGCCCAGTGAACAGCCATTAGAGTTTGTTCATAGAAATCTACCTCAAATGGAGGGGACTGCTCAGGCACAGTAATGCGTGTTCTGAGATATGTTTCTCCGCCGTATTGAAATTCAACATCGCAAGGTGGACCAACCGAACTCCCGTCACACTCTGCCGGTGGACGATGATCGAGCAAAAAAGGGATGAAATCCCAATGCTGCCCGTTGTTAAACGATTGATAATATCCCTGAGCAGCATTTACAGGTTCTCCACCAGCTGTTGATGTAAATCCGGTTCCTGCAAAAATCCGGTTCCCATCAACAGAAAGAGAAAAAACTCTGCCGCGGCCGGAAAAGATACTGTCGGCATTTTGCGGTACAAATATATCACCGCTTTGTTCAAAATAGGCATTCATCCCGGGACCCATCCAGACAGAATTTCCGGATGCTTCAAGAGTTGAGATGGAATTTTGTTGAATAGATGAAAAGCGATCATCAACCGGCCCGAATGTTTGGGCAAAGATAGCCGGAGTAAGATTAAGGGCTGTAAGTACAAAAAAAACGCTAAGAGAATAAAAATTCTTCATCATGGCTATTCCCACCGGCTGGAGGAATATAGAAAGCTATAAACATTTTAGGTTCGGTGTGGATTTTGCAAGATATGTTCAAAAGGTCAATTATGTTAAATAAAATTCAAGTTAATTGATTAAATAAAAGCGAATGTAGAGTGAGGTAATTTTTAGCAACTGAAAAAAAGATAGGTTTGCAGAAAATTGTTTGTTTATCAGACAGATGCCATTTTTAATGAATGACCGATTCAAAAGTAAAGTTTGAGAGTGCAATTCGTTATTGTTCATCTTCAGAAGC
>SLGA01000292.1 GCA_007123985.1 Balneolaceae bacterium
GATTGGGTTCTGACGGAGCTTTGGCTTTATCAATCCACTCTTCTGACAACAGCCGATCGCCGCTCCACATACCACGCCGGGCAAACAGCAGCCCAAACCGTGCCTGGTCGTACGTATTGATGAAAAGCCCGCCCCCGTGATGTCCGCCACCGCTCACCGATTGCATTTTCAGCCCATCCACCATGGTCCAGGAATCATCATAACCAAACCATCGCCATGTGGTTGATGCCCCGATCGGATCCATAACTTTCTCCCTCAAAATTACCGGAAGCGGCTGCCGGAATACCTGCAGTAACGAGTAGGAGAGTACATTCACACGAACATCATTGTATTCATAGTGTGTGCCGGGCGTTCGGATTTCTCGCATGCGCCAATCGTCTATACCACCCTCTCTTGGCGGCCGATCGCCCCAATCCTCCAGCCCAAAATGAACGCCGGACCAATCGGATGATTGATTTAACAGATGATGCCAGGTAATCGCGCTGTTGTGTTCACCATCAAACGTTCGGTCCCAAATGTAATCTTTTACAAAATCGTCCGTGTCTCTGATTAGCCCCCGGTCCCAGGCCAGGCCGGCAACCGTGGAGAGGTAGCTTTTTGTAACGCTGAATGTCATATCCACCCGGCCGGGGTCGCCCCACTTAGCAACAATGTAACCGTCTTTGATGATCAATCCGGCCGGCCCACCACGTTCACGTACCGGCCCCTGAAGTTCGTGATACGGCTCACGGCTGAATGCCTGAAGAATGGCCAGCCGAAGATCTGTTTCAACGCTGTTTTCATTCTCGATAGCAAATTGTAACAGATCGTCGAGCACGTCGGTATCGAAACCCGCTTCAGTTGCATCCTTATAAGCCCATTCCCCTGCCGGCGGCACATAAACCTGTTGCCCAACTATGGGAGAAGCATCAATAAATATCACGATCAAAAAGAGGGTAAGAGTTACGTTAATTGACGTTTTCATAAAGAATCTTTTTCGGTTTTTGGAGTGCAATGTAAAGCATTACGGCAAGCTACATCAGAATTAATCAAAATTTTCGGAGATTTTTTACAAAAAAGTAAGATTAGAACTTTTCATCTACAGAATAATACAGTAACCTTATTCCCTGTTTATAAACGCTTATTCAAACAATCTGTATGTTTTCATCTTTTTACCGGCTGATTTTATTATTCAGTTTATTCATTGCCCTTAATTTCTCACTCTTTTTCACTGGTTGTTCGGGCTCAGAGGCAGCGGCTGATCATTCTGAACATCACCATCATCAAACCCAACAGGAAACTCACACAGAGCGGGTTCAGAGGGATATGAGTGACCTTGAAGCTTTGTATTGGGCACGCATCGACAGTTCCCGAATGAATTTTGTGCAGGCTGATGTGGATTTTATGACCGATATGATTGCTCATCACGCACAGGCTCTCATCATGTCGCGGCTGGCACCGGAGAATGATGCAAGCCGGTCGGTACAGGCACTGGCTGCACGGATTATTAATGCTCAATATGATGAGATCGGCACTATGCAGAAGTGGCTGCGGGATCGGAAACAACCGGTTCCTGAAGTTCATATCGACGGACTTATTCTCATGATTCACATGGAAGGTGACGGTGATGACGATACGGATCACGGCGCAATGGGCCATGGTGATCATCACGGCGGCCATCATGATATGGGGCACGATGCCATGGCGCACCATCACGACATGCCCGGCATGCTCACCCAGGATCAGCTCGAAGAACTTGCCGAAGCCCGTGGCTCCGAATTCAACCGCAAATTTCTCACCTTCATGATTGAACATCACGAAGGTGCAGTTTACATGGTAGATCAGCTTTTTTCTGCCGATGGTGCCGCTCTCGATCGTGAAATTTTTGATCTCGCTTCCGGAATCAATGCTGAACAGATTACTGAAATTGAGCGGATGCGACAGATGCTTGAAGAAATTGAATAGCCGTTCAAACACCATCTCTTTCCAAATATCAATACCATACAATCAAAACAATTCAATATGAAACAATTCGTACCAGCCCTACTGCTTGGATTAGCTTCCCTGATAGGTATCTACAGTTGCACATCCACAGAACAGCTGCAACAAACAAGTACTTATACCTTGCAGCCCATCACCGACATAGAACAACCTTATCCTGACCCTCGTGTTGGCCTTGCAGCCGGTGTGTTCGATGCCGAAGAGACCATCTGGAACCTCCGCATGATCTCCACCACACCACCGCCGGATGATTTTATCGGTTCCTGGGGAACTGACCTCGCCTTTAAGGATAATTATGCAATCCAGGGTAACTACAATGGATTTATCATCTGGGATATCTCAAATCCCGAAGCTCCTGATCTGGTTGTGGATTTTCTCTGTCCTGCATCTCAAAGTGATGTGTCTGTTTACGGCGATCTTCTTTTTGTATCGGGTGAAGGCCTTGGTGGTCGTCTCGATTGCGGTACCGAAGGTGTTCGGGAAACCGTAAGTGCCGACAGGCTTCGCGGTATCCGAATTTTTGATATTTCTGATATTCATGAGCCCGAGTATATTGCAAATGTGCAGACCTGCCGCGGATCGCACACCCACTCGGTTCTGGTTGATCCGAATGATGATGAAAATGTGTATGTGTATGTATCAGGTTCTGCCCCTGTTCGCCCTGAAGAGGAACTTCCCGGCTGCTCAGATGCATTTCCGGACGATGATCCCGACAGTGCACTCTTCCGTATTGAAGTAATCAAAGTACCGCTTGCAAACCCCGAACTGGCAGAGATTGTAAGTTCACCCCGAATTTTTGATGATCTTGAAGCTCCTCCAACACATGGTCTGGCTCCGGAAGAACAAGCCGTTGTGGACAGAGCTATTGAAGCCGGCCGTTTTGTTGCCAACTATGGCCAAACGCAACGTATTGTAAATGATGGAATGGTACGCCGTTTCCTGGCACAAATTGTTGAAGAGCGAGGCGGTGAGGGAGAACCTACTGCAGCCGACAGCACCATGCTACGCGAAAGACTTGATGAAATGTACCTTGAATTTATGGAAGAGCGTCTTGCAGCACGCGGTCGTGGATTGGATCTCGGGCCGAATCAGTGCCACGATATTACACTCTATCCTGAAATTGGCTTGGCGGGCGGAGCTTGTGAAGGGTACGGTCTGCTTCTTGACATTTCCGATCCTGTAAATCCGGTTCGGATTGATGCCGTAGCCGACTCCAATTTTGCATACTGGCACTCAGCCACTTTCAACAATGATGGTACTACTGTGCTCTTTACCGATGAGTGGGGTGGCGGTACACAACCCAAATGCCGTGAAACTGATCCGTACGAGTGGGGAGCCAATGCCATCTATACCATAGTGGATGGTAAAATGGAATTTCAAAGCTACTTTAAAATGCCTGCTCCGCAAACAAGTACCGAAAACTGTGTAGCTCATAATGGCTCTATGATTCCAATTCCCGGCCGTGATATTATGGTTCAGTCGTGGTATCAGGGCGGTATTAATGTGTTTGATTTTACCGATCCCGCCAATCCGATTGAAATTGCTTATCACGACCGCGGGCCGCTGAGCGATGAAAGCCTTGAAATTGGCGGAAGCTGGTCGATCTACTGGTACAACGGTTTACTGATTAACTCAGAAATTGTACGAGGCCTCGATATTTTTGAACTGGTACCGAGTGATTTCATCACCGAAAACGAAATTGCCGCATCCAACACCGTACGGATGGATTACTTCAATCCGCAAGGCCAGCCAATGTTTACCTGGCCGGCATCCTACGCACTGGTTCGTGCCTATGCCGATCAACTTGAACGAGATCGCGAGCTCGACATGCAAACCCTGCAGATGCTTCGTTCCGGAGTTGACCGCGCTGAAAGAACCAACGGGAGTGAGCAAGCCCGAATTCTCACAGAGCTTGCCACCGAACTGGAAAGCAGAGCAGCACAGTCCGGCAATGGCAACAAAGTTCTCAAAATTGCTGAAACGTTGAAGGAGCTGGCAGCCGTTTAAATCAAAACAATTTTTACCAAATTCTAAGGCAGTGGATTAATAACCCACTGCCTTTTTTGTTTACCAAAATGACAAATCTTTATGTATCGAAAGAAATTTATGATATCCAATTTTGAAATTTAATAATGATTATTACATTTACAGATATTTACTTCTAAATAATAGTAAATATGCGATATCATATTCGCATATTATATCTTGCCCAAAACTTAACCAAAACAAAGATGAAGAAATCATATACGTACGAATGCTTCTTTAAACATCTAAATCAAGCATGTATTACGGCTTTTTTTGCGACACTGCTATTAATGAATAGCACAGTACATGCCCAGGAGTTTGCAGGTGGTGACGGCGAAAGCCCCGAAACCGCTTATCAAATTGAAACGTGGGAGCATTTAGATAATGTTCGAAATCATTTAACCTCTTACTTTATTCTGAACAACAACCTGGATGAGA
>SLGA01000179.1 GCA_007123985.1 Balneolaceae bacterium
AATTTCAACATAGCGCGGATATCCCTCCGGCGGGCGGTACATAAATTCATTGATGACTATATCGCCGGGTTGGTATTCATCAAATCTGAAAAATTCAATTTCTGAATTATCCTCGAGCTCCCATCCGTTTTCAAGGCTTGTAATATCGTTTGCGATAATTATGTAGCTACCCACATCAAATGAGTTTGCAAATGTAAGGCGTAGTGTTTCGGAGTTTACAACAGTTACTGAAGAAGGAGCTGTACCATCAGAAAGTTCAAAATTTCCCGCCCTAATTGACTGTGGTGTTAAAAGCGGCAAGGTGAATTGCACAAGCAGGTTTGTCTCGTTTTCGAGGCCAGCAGACAGAATTCTGAACGGGTTTATAAACGTAAAAACAAATTGCTGTGTACCAGAAACACTATTCCCGAAAATATCTTCTATGTTTTGATATGAAAACGTGTATTCAAACTGATTCTCAAGTTTTTCATCCAGTTCAAATTCGATGGTACGCTCGTCTGAGGTGAAATCCACCGATGTAAAAACGGCATTGTTATCCAGGCTGAAGTTGGAAAGTACATTGAGTGATTCATCCGACAGGGTTCTGGAAAATGTAATTCTAAGTGTTTGAGGCGCAGGAAATGTAGCTGATACCACCTGAGGTGGATCTGTTGGTGGGGAAACCGTATTGGGCAGGCCCGGTGAGCCGGTAAGTACATCTTCTGATTCTGCCCAGTTGTCTCTGAACTCGGAAGGAACATCAAACGAAATACGCTCCAGTGATACTTCATTTCCACCCCACGTTCCGGCTACGTAGGTAAACTCTTCAATAAGTTCTCCCTCATCTGTTTCAAAAACGACACTGCTTGATGTAGTTAGGTTCAGCGTTGGGAAATTATCCACTTCTATAAAATTTCTCTCACCAAAACGCTCTTCAAAAACAGACACTCCACGGGTTAGTACCAGATATTCGCCCGGCGAAATACCCAAATCCCTGTCCTCACTGATGTTCTGACCGGTAACTGTAAAATTCCTCAGGTTCAGTGTTTTGTCTGATCGGTTAAATATTTCGAGATACCGTGGTCTGTCAAATTCAGGTGTTCGCCATGAGATTGGAACCCGGTAATACAATTCACTTACTACAAGATCTCCGGCTTCGTAAGTTTCGAACAGAGCGAAATTAATAGTTGTATTCTCTTCAATCTGCCACCCCTCAGTACTTTGAATATTATTTATCACAAGCTCCTGATCGCCTACTTCAATCGCGGCAGAAAATGTTATTCGCACTTCATTTCCATTTTCGACAATCGCATCCTGTGGAGAACCTGTTCCTGAAATTTCAAATGAAGCCGGAGTTACGGAAGTTTCAAGCAGATCCTGAGAAAAAGAAATCACAAACTCACTGGTACTTGCTATTTCAAATTCGATAACTTCAAACGGGTTTTCTGCCATAAAACCGAATATAGTATCACCAGACAATGCCCAGCCAAAATCACTCAGCACTCCATCAATGGTTAACTCATAATCACCGGTAAAAAACGGGGAAGAAAACTCGAGAATTACATCCAGCACATCGGTCCCGGCATCATAAAGTATATCCTGGGGCTGTCCCACACCCGAATCCACACTAAAATTTTCTGTAATCAGCGTGCTTTCATCGGGTATTTCGCTGAAAAGAATGCGAATTCTGTTCGGGCTATCGAGTTCAACAAGATCCACATCAAACGAATTTTCCAGGTCAAAACTTACCGTTGTTCCATCGTCAATCTGCCAGTTATCTACACTGGTTACGCTTTCAATGAGCAGCTCGTAGCTTCCTTCAGCCAGTTCATCTGTGAACTGAATAATTACTGCGTTTGGAGTACCGGCCGGTATTTCGGCAGTTTGCGGTGAACCAATTCCCGTGATGGAGAAGTTGGCTGGGTTGTCGCCTCCCGACTGAATATCCTGTGAAAAGGTAACCTCGAACGTGCTTCGGTTTAGTGCATCAAAGTCTGTCACAAAAAACGGGTTCTCTACTTCGAACGGAAACACGTTGCCATCACGAAGAGGCCATCCGAACTCGCTGAGCACATTAACTATCGTCAGCTCATAATCTCCAAGAGAGAGTGCAGAGCTGAAATTTAGAGTTATAGTCTCCTCCCCTTCTGTATGATCGATACTTTCGGGCTGAACGCTGCCGGTTACGCCATCACCTTCAAGTGAAAAATTACCGGTCAGCAGGGCTGAACCATCCGGAACTTCAGTGAACTCCACCTCGATGGATGTAGAAGAAATGGCGGTGATGCCCTCCACATCAAAAGGATTTAAGACGGAAAAGAGTAATTCTGTGTTTTCTTCGATCTGCTGGCCAAATTCATCCCCCAGGTTGTTGATGGTGAGTGTATAATCGCCATCATCAAACGGCTGGCTGAATGTTAAGCGAACTATATTTTCATCATCATCCAAAACCTCTACCGTTGACGGGCCACCCACGCCCAAATCTACGTTGAAATTGGCGGGAATTGCCGTATCCTCATCAACATTATTATTAAAGGTAAGATCGAGCTGATTGGCGCGGGTGAGCTCTACACTTTCGGCAATAAAATCGTCGGTTTCCTCGGAGATGGTGAAATTATCGAAGAAGAAATTTTGAGTGTTAGCTCCACTATATATAACAGCAAAGCCTGAGAATGCAGAAGTTGTATATGTATTATCATTTTCAATGCCGGTAATCTCTTCATCATCATTAACATCATTGGTCAATGTTATTTGCCAATCTCCGTCTTGACTTCTGGTAACTTGAACAAAATAACCAACACCCTCTTCGATGACTGTGTCGGTTTCCAGAAAAATATCACTCGTTGCTAAACTACCATTAACTACCCTTCCAAGCTTAAATGCCCTATTCCCTGTATTATCTCCTGCTCTTAAAGCGTACCCATTGGTACTACTGGTTGCTCCACCACCAATTATGTTGAAATCATCAGTAGATGAAATAAGAAAAAAATGTGTTCTGTTATTATTACTTGGTGCTACTTCCGGTCTGTAATAAAACTCCCATGTTCCATACGCTGTTGATGATTCAACATTAAGTTGTGATAACCCAGCTTCGTCTGCATTCAACCTCAACAACTGGTTCCCATTTTCTGTAACCAGGGTAAAATCTTCCAGATCTCCCGACCAGGGCGAATTACTTACAAAGTCGGCATCGTTGATATAGGATTCGAAATCTTCCTGGAATACTATCTGCTGGGCTGATACGGCAGAAAATGAGAGCACAACAATGATGAAATATGTAGCAACTGATTTGTATAAATAGATCAATGTTTAAACTTTTTTTTACAACCTGTTTGCTCTAACATACTACAATTGGGAAAATGACTCAAAAGAGATTGCACGAAAAAAAAGTAACCCGAATAAAACTGCTGAAATAAAAAGCTGCTATTATAGGTTTATTTGTTGAATCGGTACCTTGATGCTATCTAATCCTTGAAATTTTCTCGCAAAACTTCTTCAACAAAACAAATGAAATCAGAAAAAGATGGATAGGATGAGTAAATAAAGAGGGAGTTGCAGTTATCCACCACAACTCCCCGAAGGACTTTGAGAAGTGTGCTCAAGCACTTCTCAATTTTTCTCTTTTTGTTCGTGTTCTCAAATGTATGAGCACGAAAAACTGAAAACCTTACACTTTTTTCTTTATTTTTTCCCGAGGCTTTAATAAACCCATGAAATTTGAATAAGAGTACAATTCCGTTTACGATAACTCACCTTGAAAATGGATACTCTCAAGAGCTGGGACTGCTGCATCTGCTAAAAAAATCAATCCTTATTGAGTTCGAACAGGTTGATCCGGCTACGGGACTTTCAAAATCAGGCGTTCGGCAAATGGAAGTTTCTTTTGATGAACTTGAAACATTAGAGATGAACACAGGCTGGTTCAGGGCAAAAATTATCATTGAGACCAAATCTTTGAAAACTCTCGAGGGAATGCCAGGTGCACGTCAAGGGCGATGCGAGCTCAGAATTAAACGAACCGATCGAAAAAAAGCCGAACGCACCATAAGCAGTGCACGTCTGCGGCTTTCAGAGTTCAGGCTGAAAGAGTTGGATGATTAATGAAGATCGGTTGGCCTAAAGTGAGACTCCCTGCTAATAACAGAGACAATAAAAACTTACTATATTTTCAGAATGAGCGATTTTCAAATTTTATATTTCCGGCCCTAATTTAATTTCAAGTTTGTAGAATTTTATTGAATGAGGTTTTTTATGTTCATGTAAATCAACGTGACTGTAACAATTAATTAGCTCAATTCTATGTTTATGTGTTCCCTCATTATTCCTGTTTACAAAAGTACACTCAGCCTCGAAAGCATCGCTGAACAAGTATCTGAACTTGAAAAAAAAGTTACTTACCAATTTGAATTGATATTTGTAAATGACAGTCCTGATTTTCCTGAAACAGT
>SLGA01000101.1 GCA_007123985.1 Balneolaceae bacterium
ATGGGGCTTGATCTCTCATTTGGTTTTTGGATTCCGGAATCCACTGATTTTATGAACGATACGCTGAAAGCCGCCGATTTAAAGGAAACAATCATCCGGCAGATTGAACGGCACAAAAACGAAGCGCATATTACTTCTTGGAATATTCAGAATGATGTACTGTACAACCAGAAAGACTTTTTTCACAAACCGGAACTGCTGTACCAAAACAATGCCTACGTTTTATGGTTAACTGAGCTGGTTTCCGAAATTAAGAAAATCGACCCTGCCCGACCGGTAATTCTGGACCTTGAAGTAAACCTGCTCTCGGTGTATCACGCTCAGATGCTGGCAAATAACGTGAACGGTATCGATTATTTTGGCTTAACTGTAAAAGAAGCTGATCATTTGGGTGATGTAATTCGATATTTCGAAAACTCAGGCATTGAGTTCTTATTCAGTGAAATTGACACTAAAGTTTTAATTCATTCTGACTTTCGTAATTCACAACCGTTGTATTTTATAACCTCCTGGCAAGATCAACACGAAAGTAATAAACTCACGTTCGATGGGCTTACCGACAGAAAAGGGAGGCTGAAAAATGAATATTTCCAGCTATATAATTCAATCCATCAACTGGATACGGCTGAAAACAGTATCATTGCGAGAATATTAAGGCCTGCAATTAGTCTGCATGAAAATTACGTATTACACTATTACGCAATGCTATACTACGAGAAGGAAGGGTGGGTGAAAGGTAATACCAATTCCGATTATTCCTTTGAATGGTCGCTGGTAAAACGTGATGAACATGGAAATTACCTCGCGGTAAAAGATATTAGTAATGACCCTGTCTTAAGTTTAAAAATCCCCGAAAATTATGAATATTTCAAACTATTGCTCACCGTATCAGATGGGTCTTCGGTTACCTCAACCATTACAACTTTAAATACCCCTTTGGTGCAGAATTAAATAAATATGGCTCTGTGTTGATTTGAGTGGAACCATTGGTTTTCGGTTTAGCGTGTTATCATGTAATTAAAGCAGAAAATAGCTTTGAATCTCTAATCAAACACAAAAGAAATTAAACCATCATACTGTTCTGAATTTCTGTTGTAATAAGCTCCGAAGGAGCGTCTGTCAACAACATCGTGCAGCGCGCGATGACTGATAAAATCAAACCATTCGGCAGCCCCAAAGGGGCGAAATCCCGACAAGATCCCATAACCATCCTGCCAGTAGAAATGAGCATATTCTTTATCGATGGTTGATCTGTTTTCAAGAAGAATATTTTCTGTGTTTTGTGCTGAATATGATATGAGTGTGGACATTGGAGAGCAACTGTGGCATGACAAGTTTTCATCAGGAATACGCCCCTTCAGGGCTTTCATTTGTGGCCGGTGCTTCTGACATAGCGCTTTGCACTATTTTATTGATTTTGCCCCGTTGGGGCAATAGAGGTTATAAATACTAAAATCAATAAAATTTTATGCTGAGCAGTTAAACCTAACATGTAACAACAATATTGACATTATATCCTATCACCCACTCAAATCAGCACAGAACCATAATTATTAATCACATAATTACGCATAACATTAAAAAAAAAGCGCAGCCCGGAATCATTTTAAATTGAGTTCCAGGTCTGCGCCTGATAAATTCAGAAATTGATTGTTAATTTCTATGGCCAAAAAGGTAAAAAAGTCCAATCTGGAATCCTCTATTGGTTGAGGAAACACTCGAGGATTCGGAAATATCAGTAAACCCAAGGTTATATCTGGCATCGATACCAAAACCCGTTGGAGGGTGTATATAACTCGCTCCAATATTTAAACCCAGATCTATGGATTTAAAATCGTCTTTTATGTCCACCGAGGAACCGTTTTCTGCCTTAGCGTTAAGCAACAATCCTAACTGCGGACCGGCCTGAATCCGGAAACCGTTATCAAACATGTACTGAACCAAGACAGGTATGTTTAAGTAATCCAGTTTTATATCTGTGTTGCCGGATTTTGCACCCTGCATGGAATAGACAAGTTCCGGTTGCAATGCATATTGTTCATTCAAGTGAATGTGGCCAAAAAGGCCCGCATGCAGCCCAATCTTCGAGTCAAAACCCGAGCTGTTGTCCGTATTGATGGTAAATGAATTTAGCCCTCCTTTAACACCAATATTCACGTGTTGTGCTGTTGCCGTACCTACTGCTAATAGCAGCAGGGTAATGACTGTGATTAAATAGAATTTCATGTGCTTATTTTTAAGTTTTTAAAAGGCAAATTTCATCCTGATGGAATCCTTTTAAGTACAGTAAAATGCATGGTTTTTAAACAGGAAGTGTTACAAAAAAAACGAGAAGTGTTACACAGGCCACATACGTTTGGAAGTGGTTTTTTGGATAATAATTCAGACAATTTGGTTGCTGAAGTGTAAATGAAGAGATCCCCCTCCGCTATCTGAAAGGGGTCAACAGGCAGATTGCTGAAAGGGACTTTTTCTATGTTTCTGAATTTCAAAATTGTAGCTGCTCCAGCTCAGATTCAGGAAGATAATCTGTAACATATATAACAACCCGTATAGATTGTGTAATAGTTAAATATTCATCATTTCATATTTACATAGTATTAGGAGAAATATAAGATTTGATGGCATAAAAAAATAATCAATGATTCAATTTTATGCCTAAAAAAAGAATTGTATCTAACTAATATTCTTTTGTTTAAAAGAGGCGCATACAGCATTTGAATTACATTTTAAAAATCAAGGTAACTAACATGAAAATCCACACTGTACCTAATTTAATTCTAAATAAATTAACGGCTTTTACACGATATTTCGGAATCAGCTACCTTATCTTATTGACTCTGTATGCTCCGGCTGCTGCACAGTTGAGTCCAGTGGATCTTGGCACTGCCGGTGATTTTTTGATCTTGGGAGAATCGGGAATCACAAACACAGGATCAACTTTAATCACAGGAGATATTGGTGTTAAGCTGCCCACACTACCATCACTGGGTTTAGTTTAACAGGCAATCCGGCCACCGATGAATTTTTAATATCAGCCTTTGTTACCGGGAGAGTTTACGCAGCGGATCTGGCCGTTCCTACACCGGCGAAAATGACTGAGGCAGTGGGCGATATGTTAACCGCATACAACGACGCAGCCGGCAGACCGGGTGCCGGGGCTCTGGTCTCAGAGCTTGGCGGGCAAACGCTTACTCCCGGTCTTTATGCAAATGCGGGTGTCGTTACAATAAGTTCTGATGTAATTCTGAGTGGTGAACCCAATGATGTTTTTATTTTCCAAATAGCCGGAGGAATTACCCAGGCTGCTAACACGAATGTTATCTTAACGGGTGGAGTATTAGCTGAGAACATCTTCTGGCAATCAGCAGGAGTAGTTGCAATTGGAGCGGGGGCACATTTTGAGGGAATTATTTTGAGTGCGGTAACTATATCATTAGAATCGAACGCATCTGTAAATGGCCGGCTGTTATCACAAACGAATGTTACTTTGATCGAGAATGACATTTCCTTATTACCATCTTTAAGTACAGATTCTTGTTTCCGAATGCTCACTACTCCTGCAGTTGGCGACTCGTACGATGATTTACTTGCAAATGTACATACTCAAGGGGCAGGTGTAAGCTCAGGTAAATCAAATCATTTCCCCATTGGAGATCCAAATGTCTGGTTATGGCCAAATGTTGATGGAAATAGCCAATCCGGATGGGAGGTTCTTACAGATTTAGCAGCCACCATACCTGCAGGAACCGGCTTTTTATTAAGTAAATTTGAACAAAATGTTTTTAATGACCCTGACTCTGAAGGCCCGGTTCCATTATCTGTAAACTCGAGTAGCGAATATTCGGGTGATATTTCTCCTCCGTTGAACAGTGATCCGGAAGGATGGACACTTGTAGGCAACCCTTACTTGAGTGCAATAGATTTCAATGCGCTTACCACAAGCAATTTAACGGATGTGGCTTATACATTTGATCACTCTATTTTACCGGATGGTGATTGGGTGTCAACAGACGGGAGTTTTGGCGATATACCGGGGGGATTGATACACTCATTCCAGGGTTTCTTTGTACAGAATGATGGTACTGGTGCATCACTTACATTTACTGAAGCCTCAAAGTCCAACGACGAGGGCACATTTTTTGGTAAAGAGCAGCAACGAAACTTTATACGCTTCGAAATGAACTCAGGTGAGATCAGCAGATCTGCCTAAGTTACATTTTCTGACCGTGGATCGTTTGACCAAATCAGAGGGGATGCACTTCAGATGCAGGCAATGTCTGCCAATTATGCTATGCTTGCCTCCAGAAAAACCGATGGTACGCTGTTTGATATAGGCCACTATCCAATACCTGGTGAGAATTTTGAAGTGCCACTTGCTTTTGAGACAACCATACCGGGCACCTATACCATCACGGTA
>SLGA01000126.1 GCA_007123985.1 Balneolaceae bacterium
GGTAGATACGGGCCGGACCGTTTACATCGTTCACCACCAAATCCAGTGAGCCGTCCCCGTTCAGATCCGCCCAGGCCGCACCACTGGAAAAACCGGGCTCTCCCAATCCCCACTCTATTGTACGATCTTCAAATCGTAATTCGCCTTCGTTGGAAAAAAGATGATTCCTGACTGGTACAGAGCTCATCTGATCCATTAATCCTAAAATTATGTTTTCCTCGCCCCTTTGAATACGTTCCTGAATGGCTCTTGGGTTCGCAACAACATCAATGTAATCCTGATCAAGAAGATCTTTATAAATGCCATTAGCCACAAAAATATCGTTGTAACCACTGTGGTCAAAATCAGCTTTTAAAACTGCCCAGCTCCATTCAGTTGCATGCGTATCGGTTAAACGGCTAATTTCAGAATATCCGTTTCCGTTGAAAAGTTGAAGTGTATTACGGGTAAATTTATGATGAAATCCACGCTCGACATTCGATTGATATTCATCCCAGGATTCAATCGTCATTTTTGATTTTAATCTCTCTTCTCCAACAGGCAGCATATCAGAGACGTAGATATCAGGCCATCCGTCATTATTGATATCTGCGATGTCAGATCCCATTGAACTGAAACTAAGGCTCCGAATTACATCCGTAAGAGATTCCGTAAACGTACCATCTCCATTATTCAAATAGAGATAATCTCGCTCAAAGAAATCGTTTGCTATATAGAGATCGGGTAAACCATTACGATTGATATCGGATACAGCTGCACTTAGACCAAAACCGATGATACTGCTGTATATCCCGGCTTCCTCGGTAACATCGGTAAAATGAGTTCCTTCATTTCGATAAAGTTTACTTGCTCCAAGCGGATCGGGATTATTCCGCTCTTCACCGGTTACACCTGCATAGCCGCCAACCTCATGAAAGGAGTTTCCAACAAGGTAGAGATCCAGACGACTGTTACCGTTGTAATCAAAAAAAACGCCATGTGTGGATAGATTTTCATCAGCAATACCCCACTCATTTGCACTCTCAGTAAATGTACCATCCCCATTGTTAAGGTACAGCCGGTTGTGGCGTCGATCTCCTTCTGGCTCACCCGATAAAGTTACAAATATATCCAGCAGGCCATTTCCATTAATGTCTGCCATGCTTGCACCGGTTGACCAGTACCCTTCTGTGTTTAAGCCGGCTTGATCGGTAATATCTTCAAATACGTAATCACCCAAATTTTTATAGAGACGGTTCGAAACCATATTGCCGGTAAAAAAAATATCTGGCAATCCATTACCGGTTACATCACCCACGGCCACCCCCCCGCCATTATAGAAATTTCTGAATATGTACATGTTAAATTCTTCAGTGGGTGTAAGAATATTGCTGAAATTTATACCGATGTCACTCGAGTCCAACCACTCAAATAGTAAATCCTGTGAGCTGTCTTTGGATTTGCAGCCCGAAAGTATAATCGTAAAGAGTAATAGTGTGACAAATGATGTGAGCCTGTACATGTACAGATACTTTATAGATGTGAGTGTGTCGTGAAGTGAATATACGAATTAAAAAAGTTCTGTTAAGAACATTCCGGTTACCATAAATTCAAAAAATATTATTTAACGTGAGTTTAATATTCTATCTATCCGGAATTTTGAACATAAAAAAAGGGGCAGATGTGATATCTGCCCCTGTATAAGCTCAAAGCATATCGTTTAGAGCGAATCCCACCCTGGATTTTGATTCAGGTTAGGGTTGGCATCAATCTGATCACGCGGAATCGGGAAAACATTTCTGAATGATTCAGATTCTGGTTTTTCCCACCATGGATCATTAAATCTGTCGAATCGGATCAGATCCTGTCGTCTCCAGAGTTCTGCGTAGAGTTCACGACCTCTTTCTGCAAGAAGGTTTTCTTCGTTAATGGGTATTGAACCAACTCCGGCACGATCGCGGATCATATCCAGGTACATCTGGCCGCCTCCATTTTGACGATACTGAACTTCAGCTTTCATCAAAATTACGTCAGAATATCTGAAAACCGGAAAGTCATTGTTCAAATCGGGAGTAGAACCAACTGCGTACTCAAATTTACCAAAGCGAGCTCCGGCAATTCTGTTGGTTGGAAACTGTCCCGGATCACTCATATTAATAGCAGGTATCTCAGGAGTGAAATCAACCGGTAATCCACCGCCTTCAGCATCAATAAGAGGTGTTCCATCCAGAGCAAACTGCTGCCCTACAAAGAAACGATCTTTACGAACATCACCGTCTTCGAAAGAGTTATAAAACTCTGCGAGAGTGGTGTATCCGTTCCAGGGTTGATCCTGGAAATCGAATTGTTGCTGCTGATTGTAGTGCAGAGTCATATGATGCATGTTAAAACCACCAAGAAACACTTCATCATAAGGAATCGCGAAGATTGTCTCTGATGAGTTAGAGTTATTCGTGGCAAAGATGGCATCATAATTCATCTCTAAGTCAAAATTGTTAGAGTTGATAATGGCATCAATTTGCGCTTCTGCATCTGCCCATCTCGGTGAGCCTGTGTATACCTCAGCATTAAGGTAGAGTTTTGCCAGCAGGAAGTGAGCAGCATCTTTATGTATGCGGCCATAACTTGCCTGTGGGTTATCACTGATCAGGTTTATGTTATTAAGAACTTCACTTTCTATGAAGTTGAAAACCTCCGTTCTACCGGTCTGGAAGTCTGCATTGTTAGATGGGTTTCCGGCAACTTCAGCAAAATCCTGAATAATTGGTATGTTACCAAAGGTATCGAGGAGCCAAAAGTAGTAGAAACCCCTTAACACTCTCATTTCTGCAATAAATGCATTTGCAAGATCCGCATCCACAGTTCCATCTGCAACGAGTGTCTCAAACTGAAGAATGAGTCGGCTTGTAGCATTTACACCTGAGAACAAAAAGTTCCACGTACCATTTGTTGGTCCATGATCAGGCAGGATTCTGTGTCTGTGGTTATCAACCCATACGAGACCATCTTCCCAGTCTTGTCCTTTTACAGGAATTGCAGCCACGTCGGTTGAAGTTTCATGCAGGGCAAATAAGCCGCCATGATTTTGCCATCCACCAAGAATGGTATAGGCTTCCCCAAGAGCAGAGATAAACTCCTCCTCACTCTCAAGTGCAGTAATCTGGCTGGGTACGCGTTCTGTAAGATCAGTACATGCGAGACTGAAAATGAACAGAAAGCTTCCCACCAGTAGTATTCTATTTGAAATAAATTTTTTCATGATACTATGATTATTCGATTAAACTTTTTTTAGAATCCTAAGTTTACACCAAAGACAAGTGATGTCTGTGTAAACCAGTTATTTCTACGTTCAATTCCAGGTGCAAGAGGATTTCCTCCGCCAACACGACCGGCGTTGTCAGATGGCCCCGGATCAGCAAAGCGAACTTCAGGATCAACACCACCGTAACCGGTGATCGTCCAAAGATTATTTCCTGATACAAAGAACCGTACGTCACGTATCGCTGCAGTTTCTCTGAGGTCGAGTGTGTAACCAACAGTTACGTTCTCAAGCCGCAGGAAGTCTGCACTTTCAACATAATAACTTGAGAATGTCGGGCTCTGTCGTAATTCAAGATCCCTGGCTTCTCGTGAAATATTGTATGCAGATGCAACAGTTGGGTTTTTGTAAAACACATCATAACTGTTTACAAGATCGTGGCCGAATGCACCTCTCCAGAACATGTTGAAGTCCCAGCCGCGATAGTTAAATGTGTTATCCCAACCCAGCGTAAAGTCAGGCATACCATTACCGATAACAGTGTTATCATTCGTAGTAAGCTGGTCTCTGTTTACAATGTCACCATTCGCATTGAAGAATAACCATTCACCATTAGTGCTGAATCCGGCGAAACGCGGACCCCAGATATCACCAATTGGGGCGCCTTCCTGTACACGAAT
The DNA here is from genome assembly GCA_007123985.1 of Balneolaceae bacterium. GTDB lineage: Bacteria > Bacteroidota > Rhodothermia > Balneolales > Balneolaceae > Rhodohalobacter. Next base: position 3,919 of record SLGA01000126.1, read on the forward strand.
AATCTGTGTATTGTTCAAGCCGGGTGCACCCATGTTTGAGATAAGCTGTCTGTCACCAAACTGAAGGTCACCGCTCGAGAGGGATTCTAATACAGTATTGTATGTGGCAAAGGTCAGACCGGTTGTCCAGTTGGCATCCGGTGTTTGAAGTGCCTGATAACTAAGAGCAAGCTCAATACCTTTGTTTGAGATCTCACCAATATTTACCCACTGTAACGGGAAAAGATTTGGCGGAACCGGAACACCGAATTCAAGAAGAAGATCTTCTGTACGGCTGCTGTAGTAGTCAACAGAACCTGAGAGACGGTCATTGAAGAATGCGAAATCAACTCCAAAGTTAACTTCTTTCTTTACTTCCCACTTTAGATCAGGATTTGGGTTACTTACAGGGCCCAATGAAGGCACAAACTGTCCATCTACAAGGAAGCTGGCACCCGGACCGAATCTAAGAAGTGAGATACCATCAAATGGTGCATTCTGACCGGTTTGACCGTAGCTTAC
>SLGA01000034.1 GCA_007123985.1 Balneolaceae bacterium
AAAAATTGAATACTTCCCGTAAATACGGTAGTATCTGGTATACGCTAAGTTCAAGATTTTTAATGTAAAGTTCATCTGTTATTCTACTCTATAAGCTCAAACATTCTTCACAATAGCTGCTATGTAAGGGTTGAAAAAAAAGACATTTTGCAGGACGACATTGTAATATCTCAAAATCAGGCCAGTGAGCATGAAATTTTAGCTCAAGTAAATGGAGTAGTAAAAGGAACAGGGGTGAAAATAGATCTGTTGCAATTTCTTGAAGATACGTTAGGCTCAGATGCAGATTTGCTTGAGTGGTTTCGGTTTGATGACATGAAAAATTATCATCCGCAAAACTCTGATAGAGTTGGAATGATCTGTACACACAAGATCAATTCTGTAAGATGGGTAAATAAGTTTTTTGAGAGTGCAAACAACTGTATGGAGAATGGGCACTATCTGGTGACAGTTGTAGAAACAAAAGATGAGAGAAAAGAGCGTCTCTTAAACAAGTACCCAAAACCGATCAGTTACCCCTACTATACGTTAGATTTTGTTTTAAAACGGGTATTTCCAAAATTAAAACCCACAAGAAGCATTTATTTTGCAATTACGGGCGGCAAAAACAGGGTCATATCGCTCACGGAGGCCCTTGGGAGGCTTGTTAGCTGCGGATTTGAAATTGTAGGTTACAAAAAAATCGGAGGGCTTACCTATATCATCTCCCGAAAAGTGAGAAAGCCCTTTTACGATATGCAGCCAACCTATGGTGCCATCATTAGATTGAAGCGAGTTGGTTATGAGGGTAAGGTTTTTGATGTGTTCAAAGTCCGAACAATGTATCCATATTCAGAATACTTACAAGACTATATTTATCAGTTAAACAATCTTGGCGAAGGCGGTAAATTTCAGGATGATTTCAGAACTACATCTTACGGAAATTTTTTCAGGCGATTCTGGATTGATGAACTGCCCATGATTTACAATTGGCTCAGGAGAGATCTGAAACTTGTGGGTGTTCGTCCTCTGAGTGAACACTACTTCTATCTCTACCCAAAAGAAATTCAGGAGATGCGAACACAAACCAAACCCGGCCTCGTACCACCCTATTATGCAGATCTGCCCAAAGGTTTGGATGAAATTCTGGAATCAGAGAAAAAGTACCTGGAAGCGTACAGCAAAAATCCAGTCAAAACCGATATCAAATACTTTTTTAAAGCTTTCAGAAATATTCTTTTATCGGGTGCCAGAAGCAGATAGTTCATATTAACATCATCTCTTTTATACTATTTCTGCCCTTATAATAAACACATCACATCTTTACGAGTACTTATAGCAGAGATAACAGTACAGTATCATAAAGCACTTCATTAGCTGTCTGTAGAAATATTTCCACTTAAACACGGATTGAGGTTATGATTTTATGTTTGCTTAACGCGCTCATAACAATTTGATAACCTGCACTGCTTACCATTTATCAATTCAGGCTAAACAGTTAGCCAGGATTTCAACCATCCGTTATTTCACACTATACATTTCGCATGAAACTATTTTCTATTCTGATTTTCTTGAACACAGCATGGCCTCTGGCATTGAATGCTGCATCTGTGCAGGGAACGGTTACAGATTCTGAATCCGGAGAACTTCTCATAGGTGCACTTATAACCCTGACCAACAACGAAACCGATGAGGTGTACAGAACCGTTACGGGTCTCAACGGAAATTACAGATTTACAAATGTACCCGCTGCATCTTACACATTTGAGATCAGATTCATTGGGTATGAAAATTATACTCAACAGATTAATCTGCAAGACAGTACGCAGGAACTGCGGGTTGATGCAGCTCTTGAAACAGATGAACAGACATTGGATGAAATTGTTGTATTTGGTGATCGCAGGGGTACAGATGCTCACGCCAGGGCTTTGGAAAGGCGCTCAGTAAATGTTACCAATATTGTATCGGCACGCCAGATACAGCTTTCACCGGATATTACCGTAGCCAATGTAATCCAAAGAGTTTCCGGACTATCGATAGAGAGAAATTCAAGTGGCGAAGCTCAATACGCAATTGTACGGGGGATGGATAAACGATACAACAATACACTTGTAAATGGAATTAAGATTCCATCTCCGGATAATGAGAACCGTTTTGTGCCTCTTGATATTTTTCCGGCTGTATTCCTGGAGAGGCTTGAAGTTTCTAAATCACTCACCGCAAATATGGAAGCCGATGCCATTGGCGGCACTGTTAACATGGTGATGCGAACGGCTCCGTACGACCGCTTCTTTGATGCAGATGTGCAGATTGGGTACAATCAGATAAATTTTGACAGACCCTTTGGCACCTACGACCGATCCAACCTGAACAGACGGTCGCCTAAAGAGGTACATGGCGAAAATTACCGGGCTACACCGGCTGACTTTCCGGTAGAAAATATGACTCTTCAACAGAAAACACCTCTCCCCGATATACTTGCAAGCGCTACCTATGGAAACCGATTTTTAAGGAACCGTTTTGGTGTAATGGTAGGTGGTAGCTTTCAGAATTCTTATAAACCGGTTACAAATTACTTCTATGACCCGTCTGTAAATTTCAGAGAGGGAAATCCGCTGGTGATGAACGAGCTTATAGAACGCGAAACCAGCGCACAAACACAGCGAATGGCTTTCCATACGAAACTTGATTATGATTTTAACCGGTATCAAAATCTGAGTTTGTATGCCGGCCACTATATTCTGAATGAATTCAGAGTACGTGATCAAATAAGAAGAGAGAGTTTTGTGAGTACTCAAAATTATGCGGTTTATCCGATTACCAGATTTACAAACACACTGCAGGATATCACAACATTTGATCTCAACGGGCAGCACTCCTTGTTCGATAATTTTTCAATGAACTGGCACGCTGTTTACTCGATTGCAAGAAACGATCGGCCGGATGATGGTGTGTTCTCTCGGGCAGGGCAGTTTGATACATCATTAAATCAGGTTACAAACGAGATTGTTTACTTCCAGGGAGAACGAAATTCAAGAGCCTGGGAGAGAAATACGGATCGTGATATTTCGCTTCTTATGGATTTTACCTATTCGCTGGAGAGCCTTAGCCGGGGATCCGAACTTCAGTTTGGAGGGCTTGCCCGTAATAAAATCAGAGACAATTACTTCAATTATTACAACTATTCTCAGATTTTTGGCCAATTCAGGGGATCAGACTGGAATGAATTTGGAGAAGTTACATTTGCTTCCATGGCGAATCCTTTTGGAAGCGGAGACCGCAGTAATCTTATTTATGATGCAACCGAAGATATCTACAGTGGTTACATCAACACACTTTGGCAGCTAAGTTTTGCGCAGGTTCAGGCGGGGGTCAGAGCTGAGCACACAACACAGTCGTATGAAATTAATCCGCAGTCGGCATCATCCGGCGATTTAGAACTCTCCAGAACTCAGAGCTATCTGAATGTATTTCCGTCATTCAGCCTTAAAGTGCCGCTGAGCGATCGTGCAAACTTGAAAGCAAATTACTATAAAGGGATAAGCAGGCCCGGGTTTTACGAAATTGTTCCCACAATCCGGGGTGCAGGCGGTGGTGATTCTTTCTACAGCGAACGCGGAAATGCAGACCTTCGTCCATCCATCGGGCACAGTGCAGATCTGAGATATGAATTTTTCCCAAGGGGAGTGGATCAGTTTTTGATAGGTGTTTTCTTTAAAAGAATTATCGATCCGATTGAATACGGTTTTCCTCAGGTAACAACCGCTGATCAGCGTCCGGTAACCAACCGCATCCTTCCGCAAAACTTTGATGATGCCACAAATTTTGGGGTTGAGGTTGATTATACTCGCTATTTCAATCGTTTTGGAGTTCGGATGAACTACACATTCACCCAGTCAGAAATCACTACAAATAAAGTGGTGATTAATCCGGACAGATCTAATTCGATCGTAAATCAAACAAGACCTCTGCAGGGGCAGTCCGATCATATTGGAAATCTGAGTTTGCTATATAAAGGCCTCCAGAACGGGCTCGATTTGCAGCTTGTGTTTAATTATACAGGTGAGCGCATCGCTTTTGTATCGCCATTTTATGAAGCCGATCACTACATGAGGCCAATGACCCAACTCGACTTTTCGGTTGAAAAAGAGTTTGGAACAGGTCTGGTTGCATTTTTTAAAGCAAATAACATACTGGATACACCATACCAGTTATATGTAAAAAAACCACTTGCCGTGCCTGATGACCCATACCCGTATCAAACCGATCCTGCAAATGTGGGATTTGTGCGCAGAGATCTTTTTGGTCAGTCATTCAGGGCAGGAATCAGATACAGTTTTGAATAAGTAAACACTCAAACATTTATATAACCTAACACCAAAAAAAACAACATTTATGAATTCAATAAAGTCACTATTAATACTACTTTTCTCGGCT
>SLGA01000273.1 GCA_007123985.1 Balneolaceae bacterium
TGAAAAATTCTTTTTGATAAAATGCGCCTTGTACCAATTAACTTTTTTATTAAAGTTCAAATCAAAATAGTGAACCTCCTTCTTTAAGCTTTTTAAAATCTGAGGATTTTGTAGCAAATAATTGTAAAGAGAGGTTGTGCCTGCTTTTTGAGCCCCAATAATTATAAAATCAGGATCTGCACCAGCATTAACTTGTTTGAGAAGTGAAATAAATGCACTTTTTAGATTTTGTTTTATCTCATGCATTATTGCTATCTGATCTTATTTGATTGAAAAATTTTCGACCAAATATTATGCTCAGCCCCAGTATTAAACCTACACTAGTGAAAAGAATTAGAATTAAAATCCGGTTGGGTTCACTTCTCTCATCTGGTATTGAGGCAGGTTCTAAAATATTGATGACAGGCGTATCTTCCTGAAGTTTAATTCTGGCTTCTTCCAATCTTTCAGCCATTGAGTTGTAGAGATTGAAATTTAAATTATACCTGCTTTGAAGTAATTGCTCTTCGGTTCTGGCAACAGCGGTAAGTTGCCCTCTATTGGCATCATTAAATTCTGCAAGTTCTCGCTGTACCTGTTCAAAACGTTCTTTTGAGTCGTTAAATCGATCCTCAATAAATTCCACGTCTCGTCTTGCTTTTTCTGTGCGGTTCTGAATTATATATTCAGAAAGCCTCTGAACTATTTCGTCTGCTATATCTGCAGCAACCAGTGGATCTTGCATCTTAACAGAAACAGTAATAATACCAGTTTCATTATCCATTGAAGTTAATATACGCTGTCTGATTTCTCTCAAAGTTTCCCAATCAGTATTTGACATTGAGACTAGACGATTTTTTTTCGACTGATCCAGGATTGAATCACTTGGAATGGAAAGATCACCTTCAGATTTAGAACTATTTGTGATGAGGTCTCTCATAACAAATGGGAAAAGAAGAATTTGATTTACGAAGGGTTTTTTTTGATGATCTGTTATGTAAGTTTTTAAAGGTAATTTTTCTGGATGACTTGAAATCACTACTTCGTAATCCATTAGTGTGAGTAAAAAAGCGTTACTTCTTATAATTTCTGAATATAAGTTAGCAGCCAATACATCTCCTGAAGATTGAGGGGCAGCTGATATCCCAAATTGCGTAGCAAGACTACCCAATCTTCCCAAGGGTAATTCAGGTTGAGTTTCAGGCAATAATTTAATATTTGTAGAGTATTCTTCTATGCTTAACAGAGCAAAGAACAAACCTATGATTATAAATACACCTAAAACCTTATAAATTGTATTTCTTTGGTTCCAGACATCAAAAAACAACTCATAAATATCAATTTCTTCGGCAGTATCATCAATACCCGTGATATTTAATGATACATACTGAATTTCACTTTTATTTATTTTTTTAGTTTCAAATTCTTTTTTTTTGTTTTTTTGATCGTCGTTATTCATATGTTCTGAGTATCATCAATGGCATTAATAATAAAGTTGAAAATCTCATATATAAGATTTTACTTTGCTTCTCATCATTTATAGTTAAGTATTTAAAATGCCCCTATTTTATAAGCTCTTCAATGCATCTCAATTTTGCACTTTCAAAATGAACTTTGAGCCGCTTTCGTTGATGCGGACTTCCAATAAATAAATAGTTAAATAGGATAATTTGCTTGATTCCTAAAGTATTTAAAGTTTCTGTGAGAATATCGCACCTTAAGTATTTTTTTGAACAGTATGATATATGAATTGTCAAATCAATATGTACGTGGTAAAATATATTATTTTCAATTGGTTAATAATAACTTAGTGCTAAAAGCCCTGTGCCCTCTAGTTTGACCATTGAAATTTCAAAGGTATTCATCCTAATCATTCCTCATCATTTAACCACTATAGTTACTATTTACTTCTACATGATTTCAGCTCTGTATAGGCTCCCCAATCACCTCGACAACCTGTCTATCGCAATAATAATTGATGTACTCATTCCAACAACAGCAGACGATATCGAAATCACTTCACCCGTACTCATTCTTGTACGCTCCGGTTTGGCCGGTACAATGATTTGTGCTCCGGGTTCGATTTCCGGTGAAGACCGAATGAGTCCGAAAATATATCGCTTCCGGCGGTCCACATCTCCATTGGCAAAGACAACATAGGCTCTGCCCGATCGGGCATTTTCCGCATATCCGCCGGCCCTGTCGATATAATATCCAAGGTTTTGTCCAGGTCTGAAACGTACTTCTACATCCTGCATAACTGCACCGCTTATGGCAACGGTCTGAAGTTCCTGAGGTATCCTGATCACATCGCCCTCCCTCACATATAGATCCTCATCCGATCCGGGGTTTTTTAAGATATGTGTTAAATCAATACCGATTCTTCGTTCCCTTTGCATCCGTTCTTCATCCGAAAGTTCCCTTGCCCGCTCCGTCTCAATCTGAGCTATCCTGTTCAGATCTGTTCGGTTCCGTAAAATATCTCTCTCATTGTCATCATATTCTTCGCGCGTTCTTCGATCACTTTCAGAATCAGGCTCTATTTCCCGAAACATCCCAAAACCTAATGTTTCTTCATCCACAATATCCTGGCCGGTTAAAAAGTCGAGGCGAATGAGCGGCCGGTCTATAGATGTGATTTGCCGAACCAGCCTTGATCCAGGAATGTACGCTTCCGGGGTGAGGCCTCCGGCCCGCTGAATGATATCCGAAATACGTTCATTTCTGCTGCTGATCGTATAACTGCCGGGATACATCACTTCACCCTCTATGGTAATCGTCATCTGTTCGGCGTAGTCGGGTCTGCGGTGTATATATACGCGATCAAATGGTTCAATTATGAATTGTGCATCTTCTTCAGATAGTTGAAGGTCGCGTTCCACACTGAAAGTAAAAACCTCAGCAAGTGAATCGCCCCTGCGCTCAGGAGCTGCCTCACCCACAATTCTGCGGGAAATTTCAATACGTGCTTCGGATGCCGAGTCTGAGAACCCATCTGCTTTTACAATCAGGTCTTCCAGGGTCATATTGAACCGATACGGGAACGTACCTGAGTTCCGAACTGCACCGTTAATGTGAACCGTCTGTTCATCTGCCATATTATGGATACTTCTGACCAGAACGTGATCTTCTGGTCGCAGCTCAATGTCATGAATTTCAGGTTCATTTAAAATGCCGGAAAGGCTAAATGATACCTGCTCAAATGTAAAATCTGGCCTGAGCCTGTTAATAATTCCCCTGCTCATAAATGCATCGGGTCTCACACCGGATGCTTCATCAATGAGTTCATATAACGTCATCCCTTCTCTGAGTTCAAACTCCCCACTACGCCATACAGCACCTCTAATAGATACCCGGTTTTCGAATCTTTCCAGGATTTCATCTATAAAGAGAATATCACCTGAACGAACTTCGGTATCGTCAAATTGATCCTTAGAAACAGTGAGTATTCTTCGTTCAGTAGAAGTATTCCTGTAAATACGAATCTGATCTGTAAAGGCGTTTTCCGTAAACCCACCTGCATACCGAACCAAATCTGATATAGTTTCACCATCCTTCACTTCAAAGTAGAGACTGTCACGTTTCACTTCACCCAGTACCTCAACCCGGTTCTTGTATGTACCCACATGTATCACGTCCATATCCCTCAGGCGGATGTTATGACGCTGAATACCGTCAACCAAAAAGTCATATAAATCGAGATCTGCAATTACCTCATCTTCTCGAATTACCCTTACCGATCTGTATGATCCATTTTCTGCCGGTCCGCCAGCCCTATAGAGAGCATTAAAAATTGTAGAGTTACCTGAAATGGTATAATCTCCGGGATTGGAAATCTCTCCCACCAGAGCAACCTGGATGGATCGAAGACGGTCTAACGACACTCTTGCATAGGTAGTTTGATTATCACTGCCCGGGCGTAATCCTGAATAATTCTGGCGAAGCTGGTTAATTATACGGTCGTTAGCTTCCTGAATATTAAGCCCGTTTACAAAAACTGGCCCGAGGTTATCGATATCAACGGTTCCCTCATTCGTTACAACGAAGCGATAAGTATTGGTTTGATCGCCCCAAATGTTCACAACCAGTTCATCGCCGGCTCCTAATGTATAGCTTACCGGTGTGGGCAGGTTGCGGGTAGGTGAAAACTCGGTATGCTGAGTTCTGAATATTTGAGAACCAAACGTTCTCTTCATTGTTTCTGTTTCCTCTCGGGGCGGTCTTATAAAAAGATCAAATACCTCGTCATCTTCTTCTCTAAATTGCTGAACCTCTTCCCTTACAGGATCTGTGGCACGCTGCAGGCCGCTTATTCGTGCTCTGAGTTCGCTTTCAACTGATGATGGCAATCCCCTTTGCCTGGCCAGCTGAAAAGCCTGATTGATGGATACACCTTCTTGTTCAGCCCTGTCTAAAA
>SLGA01000088.1 GCA_007123985.1 Balneolaceae bacterium
CATATGTTTTGCTCTCCGCTACTTTTTGAAGATCAATCAGGCTTGATTCCCAGGTGGGAATCTGAACTCCTTTATATCCCAGGGAAGCAGCCCATTCACAGATAGAAATAATATCATTAAATGGTGGTTTATCGCCGGCAAATTGTGCGAGAAAAATTGCGGGTCCTTTAATTGTTTTCATGTCAATCTCATTCTGTTATGGTTAGATTTTTTTTTGAATGATTCATACAGAGATTTAACCTGTAATCTTATGCCATTTCTTGTCAGATTTTCCGGATTCAATCATTGCCTTAACGAATGTCATTCCACGTACGCCATCTTCCACATCCGGGAAATCATACTCAGAAAGAGGTTTTAGTTCTCCATTTATGTGGTCGGTTACTGCACGATGAAAAGCCAGATAAAGGTTGGCAAACGCTTCAAGGTACCCCTCCGGGTGGCCGGCAGGTGTGCGTGTATTCAGTGTAGCCGCTTCCGAAAGATATCCGGTACCTGCCCGTAATCGTTGTGACGGGCCATCCAATGGTTTGTACATCAGTGTATTGGGATCAGAATGTGTCCACTCAAGTCCCGCTTTCTCGCCGTATATACGAAGCTTCAGATCATTTTCTTCACCTGCAGCAATCTGTGTTGCCATAAGCACACCGGTAGCGCCATTATTAAATCGCAACAATGCTGCTGAATCATCGTCCAGTAGTCGATCTTTTACAGTGATATTCACATCAGCTGAAAGTTCGGTAATGGTTAAACCTGTAACATATTCGGCCAGATTGGCGGCATGCGTGCCAATGTCGCCTACCGCCCCACCCTCACCCGATTTTGCAGGATCTGTTCGCCAGGAGGCCTGTTTGTTGCCTTCCTGCTCAAGTGGTGTGGAGAGCCACCCCTGCGGGTACTCAACATAAATTTTCCTCACATCTCCCAGTTTCCCCGAATCAACAAAATGTTTCGCCTCTTTGATCATGGGATAGCCGGTGTAGGTATGAGTAAGGGCAAGAATCAATCCGGTACGGTAAACGATATCCTTCAACTGAACAGCTTCATCGAGTGAAAAAGCCAGAGGTTTATCAATAATCACATGAAAACCATTTTCGAGTGACAGTTTTGCGGGATCGAAATGAACATGATTTGGAGTAACGATAGAAACAGCCTGCATTCGCTCATTTTCAGGAAGTTTTGCTTCGGCTTCAATCATCTCTTTGTATGATCCGTAAACCCGGTTTGGATTCAATCCAAGTGCTTCTCCGGTAGCTTTCGATTTTTCAGGGCTGCTGCTGAAAGCTCCGCAAACAAGCTCAAAAGCGCTATCCAGTGCAGCAGCTTTCCGGTGAACTTCTCCAATGAATGCATCAAGGCTTCCGCCCACCATGCCGTATCTCAATTTATTAATCATTTCAACATGCTTAGGTTAGTAGAATTAAAGTGTTTTATAACAGATAAAGAAGTTTTCAAAATAGTGCAACCAATTCACATGGTTTTACTTGCACTTATCTGCCAGATCAATAATATTCTGCGGATGTATAAAATTAACTAACCCAATTGATTGTATGGAAAAGTTTGTGAAGGTGAGACTCAGCGGGATGATGTTTCTTGAGTTTTTTATTTGGGGCGCCTGGTACACCGCCATTGCTGTTTATATGGCAACGGTGGGGATGGAAAATCTTACTCACTGGCCTTACACGGTATTTCCGCTCGCGGCTATTATTGCTCCCTTTTTTGTTGGCCTTGTAGCCGACAGATATTTCTCCACGGAAAGAGTACTTGCAGTACTTCACTTCTTTGGCGGAGTTTTTATGTTTCTCGCTCCGCAATTTGCACACAATCCGGTTCTGTTCATTGGGTGTATTTTTGCATTCAGCCTCTGTTATCTGCCAACCATGAGCCTTGCAAACTCCTGTGCATTTCATCACATTCAGGATCAGGAGAAAGAGTTTCCAATAATCAGGGTTTTTGGTACCATTGGGTGGATAGTGGCCGGTTTAACTGTCAGTTTTGTTCTTGTTTATTTTGTAGCTGATGGGGTCCGCCCTGAAGCAACAGCATTGCCCCTCTACTTAACTTCTGCAGCATGTTTTGCATTTTCTGCACTCACATTTACGCTGCCACACACACCTCCTCCGGCAAAAGGCCAGAGCGTTTCGTTCCGAAGTATTTCCGGTATTGATGCATTGAGCGAACTTGGAAGTAAATCGTTTTATGTATTCCTGGCGAGCTCTCTGTTACTCTGTATTCCTCTCGCAGCCTATTACAACTTCACACAGCTCTATTTAAGTGACACCGGATTCCAAAACATTGCAGCAACACAAACCCTGGGGCAGGCTTCTGAAGTAATTTTTATGGTGCTTATGCCATTTTTCTTTGTTCGGCTGGGTGTAAAATGGATGCTCGGAGTGGGTATGTTTACATGGTTCCTGAGATATGCTCTATTTGCTCTTGGCGCACCTGACCCAACCGTTTGGATGATACTGGCAGGAATTGCATTTCATGGTATCTGCTACGATTTCTTCTTTGTAACCGGTCAAATTTACGTTGATATCAAAGCGGGTGAAAAAATCAGAGCTCAGGCACAAGGATTAATTGTACTGGTTACATACGGAATCGGGATGCTGATTGGTGCTCAGGTTGCCGGCTGGGTTTACAATCTGTTTCTCGGAAATCAGGCAGGACTTACGCTTGATCAGTGGTATCAATTCTGGTGGGTACCGGCCATTTTCTCACTTGTTGTATTCTTCTTCTTCATACTGACTTTTAATGACCGCGATGCAGAAAAACAAGTTCTTGAGGAAGAAATCAAAATCTGATGTTGATGATCTGAATTGACGAAAACCGTTATATATGAACAGACTTCATTAATTTTTCCAAAAATTTTACCTGCAATAATTTCATTATGACCCAAATATCAACATTCGAAGGTACCATTATTGCACTTATTTTGGCACTTGTGATATGGGATACTGTATGGAAAATGATTGCTCTGTGGAAGTCTGCACGACGAAATCAGATGGGTTGGTTCATCGCGATCGCTTTGATCAACTCAGCGGGAATTTTACCAATTATTTATCTGCTCCTGAATAAAGAGAAACCTGAATTTAAGGACTGAATTTTCAATCAAAAATCCCTCTTCATTTTAAAAGAGGGATTTAAAAATTAATCATAAAGCCTATCTCTCAGCCCACCCGCGAATAAAGCCTACGTTTTGAGCTACATCTGGAACACTCTCATACCAGTTGGATTCATACTCTATGGAGATATGCCCAGCAAAATTTTGTCTTTTTAATTCATCCAAAATTCCGCTCACATTGCCAACTCCGGTTCCAAAGATCACATCTTCAGCATCTCTTCCAAACGTATCTACATCTTTCAGGTGAAGTGATATAATTCTTCCTTCCAGTACGCGCAGTGCATCTACCGGTTGAATTCCGGATCGCACCCAGTGCCCGGTATCTGCACAAGAACCTAAACGATAATCTCTTCCACGAACCAGGTCTAATACATGCTCCGGATCCCAAATCCTGTAATCCGATTCTCCCTCGGGCTTCGGATGGTTATGAATGGCCATCATGATGTCAAATTCTTTAACAAGTTCTTCAATAAAGTCCATCTCCTCATGGGTATTCGGATTCGATGTGATAGCCGGTACTCCAAGACGTTTTGCAAATTCAAAAACTTCCCGTGCAGTTTCAGCGTCAGGCAGTGCTACAACACCAAAATTTACTACTTTCATGTTATGTTCATCCAGTTTGGAAAGTACCTGTTCGATCATCTCGTCACTTGCATGGTGATTAAATGGCGTGTCATCTTCAGCACTAAATCTGTGTCCAGGATAGAGTTCAATAATCTTACCTCCGGCAGCGGCCGTTTTTTCGATGGCCTCCAACACCGAAAACCGGTTGAATGTGTATGCCTGAGTTCCCACGGCAAACCCACCGATTTTATAATCATCTGAAATGTTCAGATCAGGTGAGGTGATAACTGATGATGTATCATAGTTTTGTGCAGACACAAAATCTGAAAACATAAATACTGAAAGAATTGATAGTAAGATGAATTTGGTTAGTGATACGATTTTAATTCTCAACATACATTTCTCTATTACTTGTTATGATTTTACTGATATAATTAAATTTCCTGAAACTGACGTAATTAACAAATAAAATGACAATAAGTCACTCTGCTTGCATTAATAACGGTATTTGGTTGAACCGTGCAATAATCAACTGATTGGCTGAACCCGGGGTTTGGATCGTTTGGATCTGTCGAATCTCCCCCTCCATATTCATCCCGCTCTGATGCGGCCCCAGGCTCTTCATTTGTCCCTCGTGATAGCTCAGTACCACTCCCCGTGAGGCATCATACGGGCCCGACTGTGGTTTTACATCATACAGATTCCCCCCC
>SLGA01000152.1 GCA_007123985.1 Balneolaceae bacterium
TAATTATACAGGAGCAGTATTCAAGAATTGCCGGTAAGGCACAGGAAACATTCAGCAGTATTCGCCTAATCAAGGCATACAATCGGATTGATTATGAACAGGAGCGTTTTGAAATTGAAAGTGATCAGTACAGAAAGAAAAAATTAAAGCTCGATCTGGTTGAATCACTTTTTCACCCAACATTAAACTTGCTGATTGGCGTATCCGTACTGATTGTAATCTGGAAGGGCGGTATTATGGTGATAGACGGGTTGATTTCACTCGGTAACATAGCAGAGTTCGTTATCTATGTAGCCTATCTCACTTGGCCGGTTGCCTCTTTAGGATATACGGTAAATACCCTTCAAAAATCTCTTGCATCATGGGAGAGAATAGATGAATTGCTTACAGAACCGGTTGATATACTTGACGATGAAGATGATACTTCACATGCAGGACAAATAATGAAGGGACACATCGAGTTTAAAAATGTTAGTTTTAAATATCCCGGCTCAGAGGAGTTCGCACTTAAGGATATCAGCATGAAAATAGAAGCTGGCAGTAATGTAGCAATTGTTGGCCGAACCGGTTCAGGAAAAACCACTCTTATTAATTTGATTCCACGTTTGTTTGATGCAACAGAAGGTGATGTTCTGATTGACGGAATAAATGTGAAAGATTGGAGTGTAAAGCATTTGCGTAGATCCATCGGTTATGTTCCGCAGGAAACATTTTTATTTTCAACCACCATTAAGGAAAATATTGCGTTTGGTGTTGATAGTGCATCCATCGACCAGATTGAAAAAGCGGCTGATCAGGCTCAGGTATTAGAGAATATTTTGGAATTTGAGAAAAAATTTGAGACACTTGTAGGAGAAAGAGGTATAACACTATCGGGTGGACAAAAACAAAGGACGGCAATAGCCAGGGCAATTATAAAAAATCCAAGTATTGTACTATTTGATGACTCCCTAAGCGCGGTTGATACCAAAACGGAAGATGCAATACTTGAGCATTTGCGCGTGAAACTGTCTGACAAGACCACCCTGATGATATCTCACAGAATTTCTACAGTAAAAAATGCCGATACAATTTTCTATGTTCAGGATGGTTCAATAGTAGAATATGGTACTCATAGTGAACTAATTAAAAAGGAAGGACATTACTCTAATATGTACCGAAAGCAACTGCTTGAACAAGAATTGGCTGAAATTTATTAAAAGTCATAAAACAGAAAACGGGAATCTTTTGTTTGAACGGCAAAAACCCATAAAACATACCGGGAGAAAACAATGATAATTGTACCCTTAGGTGTTGCATCAGCAACCCCAACTGCCGTAAGGCACCTGCCATCCGTAGCCCTTTGGAGAGAAGGAGATGTTCATCTCTTTGATTGCGGCGAAAACACTCAAATGAGAATGCTGCAAGCCGGCCTGAAACGCTCTAAAATAGAGAATATATTTATCAGCCACTTTGATGTGGACCACTTTTCCGGTTTAATAGGCCTGCTTTCAACCCTTCAGCTTCAGAGAAGAGACAGGGCTTTGAACATCATCGGGCCGAAAGGAATAAAAGAGTATGTAGAGTGGAATATAAACTTTACCAATACAGAACTGAGTTACGATCTGAGTTTCGTAGAAGTGGAAGAAGATTTTGAATCGCAGCGAGTAGTTGATGAAGATGAATACTATGTGGAAGCAAGGCCACTTAATCATACAAAATTTTGTATGGGTTTCCGGTTTCAGGAAAAAGATAAACCCGGAAAGGTGGATGCAGAAAAAGCTGAAGCACTTGGCATTACGGATGATGCCCAGTATAAAGCGTTGAAAGCCGGTGAGGATATTGAACTCGCTGACGGTAAGGTCATAAAATCGTACGATATCGTTGGCCATCCTCGTCCGGGAGACAGTTTCGCATATATCACCGATACAAAATACTGCCCCAATGCAGTAAAACTGGCAATGAATACAAATATTCTGTATCACGAGGCAACTTTCAGTGAGTCCCTCGCTGACAAAGCCTCAGAAACCGGTCACTCAACATCAGGCGATGCCGCACGGGTAGCAACTGAGGCTCAGACCAAATTGCTGGTAATCGGTCATTTTTCTGCAAGATACACGAACCCATTTGTACTGCTGAGAGAAGCCAGAGCGAAATTCTTCCCTGCATGGCTGGCTACTGAGCTTCGCCCGATTTATACAAATCCTGCACAGGAGAAGGGTATTGTTCAGCAGAAAGTGTACATCAAGGAAATTGATGAAAAGTCTGATTCAAAACCATCTCGCAATAAGAGTTATGATAAAGGTGGCGGCAGTGGTAAACGTTTCAGAAAACGAAGAGGATCATCCGATCGTGGTGATGACAGAAGAGGCGGGAGTCGCAGAGGCAGCCAAAGCCGCAGAGACGATTCAAGCGGAGAACGCCGCAGACGACGTCCAGATCGCCAGCCCAAAGAACGCGATTATAATTCCAAGGATTATAATAACGACAATCAGAGTACGTCGAGGCCGCCTAAGCACATTACACCAAGAACTCCTTTTGACAATTTTGATCGATTCTGATTGAAAAACGTTCTTAAAGTCAGGCTATAAATTTGACACGTAAAAATAAATCTGAAGCCGTCGATTCAATGCTGATTCGGCGGCTTTATTACTTTTTTAAACCCTATCGGTGGTGGGCAATTTTTGCTATTCTGCTCACTCTTACTGCCGCATTTCTGGGTACGGTACGCCCAAAACTTACCCAGATAGCAGTTGATGATTATATTGCCATCGGTGATGTGGATGGCCTCATGTGGATCGTGATTCTTCTGGGGCTCGCACTCGTGGGGGAGTTTTTTGTTCTGATTCTGAACACATACATCACACGCTGGTTCGGACAAGGAGTGCTTTTTAGTTTGAGAAACTCTGTTTTTCAAAAAATACAATCACTTCATGTTCAGTTTTTCGACAAAAATCCTATTGGACGGCTCATTACCCGTACAACAAGTGATATTGAAGCACTAAGTGAGCTGCTCTCCGATGGTATTGTAAATATGATTGGAGATCTCTTCAGGATCTTCTTCATTCTTTACTTCATGCTTATGATGAGCTGGGAACTGACGATCATTTCTATCCTCGTGCTGCCAATTCTCTTCTACTCGACATTCTGGTTTAAGGGTAAAGTACGGGTGGCTTTCCTTGATGTTCGGGATCAGATCGCTAGGCTAAACTCCTTTGTACAGGAGCATATAAACGGCATGATGATCGTTCAGCTCTTCAACAGAGAAAAGAAAGAGAAAGAGCGATTTGAGCAAATCAACGCAGATCATCGCCACGCACACATTCGCACCATTTTTTACTTCTCTATTTTTTGGCCTATTGTAGAGGTGCTTGCAAGCATCGCGATGGCACTTGTTGTTTGGTATGGAGGTGCAAGAGCACTGATGGATCAGGTTACTTTTGGTGTGCTGCTTGCATTTATACAATATGTGCGTCAGTTTTTCAACCCAATCAGAGGTCTTTCCGAAAAATATAATACGTTGCAATCTGCACTGGCTTCATCTGAACGAATTTTTGATGTACTGGATACTGAAAATGAAGTTTATGAATCCAAAACCCCTTTGAAACTGGAAAAGGTTAAGGGGAAAATTGATTTCGAAAATGTTGTTTTTCAATACAATGAAGGTGAAGAAGTAATTATCAATGACATTTCATTTACTGCAAATCAGGGTGAGCTGCTGGCAATTGTAGGAGCAACCGGAGCAGGTAAAACAACGATTATTAATCTTCTTCTTCGTTATTACGACATAAACAAGGGAACAATCTTTCTCGACGGAGTAGATATTAAAGAGTTATCTCTTGAGAATCTGCGCAAGCATTTTGGGCTGGTACTTCAGGATAACGCACTTTTTTCCGGAAGCATCCTGCAAAATATAACTCTCGGAAATACTGATATTACCCGCGAACAGGTTATTAAAGCAGCAAAAGAGGTGGAAGCGCATCATTTTATCAAAAAACTGCCCGGTACATATGACTATGTTTTAAGTGAACGCGGAGCTTCTCTCTCAATGGGACAGAGACAGTTAATTTGTTTTGTGAGAGCTATGGTTTATGATCCAAAAATTTTAATTTTAGATGAGGCAACCTCAAGTGTTGATTCAGAAACAGAAGAGCTTGTTTCACGTGCATGCCAGCGAATGATGAAAGGAAGAACCTCGATTGTAATAGCTCACAGACTCTCAACAATTCAGGGAGCTGACAACATTCTGGTGATGCATAAAGGAAAGATAAGGGAAACAGGTACTCATAAAGAGCTTGTAGAAAAAGAAGGCGGAATTTATAGAAAACTTTATGAGTTACAATATAAAGAACAAGCTGTAACTTCAGGTACAGCATTAAATTAGCTAATACTAACTATTAACGGAGAAAACCATGGCTGATATAAAAGCTAAAGAAAAAGAGATCAAAGAAGCTCTTCAAAAAGAAAGAGAGCAACTAAAAGAAACCTACAACGAGATACTTTCTCGTTTGAAAACCGAAGGTGAAAAATTACAGGGCGATATACAAAAAGAGTATAAAAATGCCCGTAAATACGTGGAAAAGAATCCCGAAACCGGATTAGGAGTAGCACTTGCAGGTGGTTTACTGATTGGATTTGCAATTGCAAAATTATTGAAAAAATAGGTTTATGAGCAGTTTGCAGTTAGATAAATTGGATAACCTCTTTGAGCGCCTCGATGCGCTCAGGAGGTATCTTTGACTACGACAGAAGAAAAGTTCGAATCATAGAAATTACAGAGCGCACACAGGATCCCGATTTCTGGAACGATCCGGATAAGGCACAACAGGTGATGCGACAGCTCGATTTCGAAAAAGAGATTACCGGAAAGTGGGACGAATTAGATGAACTTCGTGAAAGTATCCGTGTTTTTGAACAATTTTTGAGCGAAGGTGAGGATGTAGAAGGCGAACTCAAAAAAGAAATCAAACATTTCAAAGAGAAGCTTCAGGATCTTGAACTTCAGAACATGCTAAGTGATCCGGATGATCACCGTGATGCGATTGTTACATTTAATCCCGGTGCGGGTGGCACAGAAAGCCAGGACTGGGGTGTAATGCTTTTTAGAATGTACACCCGATGGGCAGAAAAGAGGGGCTTCAAAGTTGCTGTGGCGGAATATCAGGATGGGGATGTTGCGGGTTTGAAGAGTGCCACAATTGAAGTATCCGGGCAGAATGCATACGGTTACCTTAAATCGGAAAGCGGTGTGCACAGGCTGGTCAGAATTTCACCCTTCGACAGCAACTCACGGCGTCACACATCATTTTGCTCAGTATTTATCTCCCCGATAATAGACGACACAATTGAGATTAATCTGAATGATTCCGACATCGAACTGCAGCGTTTTCACGCAAGCGGGGCTGGTGGACAGAACGTTAATAAGGTAGAAACCGGTGTTCGTCTGATATGGACGGGTAAACTGAGCGATGGTACCGAGGAGAGAGTTGTTGCTGAATGCCAACAGGAGCGATCGCAGCTTCAGAATCGTGAGAAAGCTCTCGTGATGCTTAAATCAAAGGTATATGAGCTGGAGAAAAACATCAAAGAGCGTGAAAAGCAGAAACTTGAAGACTCAAAAAGCAGCAATGAGTGGGGCTCTCAGATTCGGTCTTATGTATTCCACCCATATAATATGGTGAAAGATCATCGCACGGATCACGAAACCGGTGATGTTCAAAGTGTTATGGATGGCAATCTTGATGAGTTCATGAAAGCATTTCTCATGATGAATTCAACCGCCTCTGCATGATAAAAAAGGTTGGCGTTACAGGTGCTATTGGTTCAGGTAAAACTACCTTCTGCAAAATACTGGAAGAGTTAGGGGCGAAGGTTTTTTTCGCTGATGATGAGGCTAAACGGCTGATGGCGCAGAATGTAGAGTTGAAACTCCAACTGGTTGATGCATTTGGAAAGAATACGTACCTGCCGGACGGCACCCTCAATAAACCACATCTGATAAGGGAAGCTTTTGAAAAAGGAAAAGTAGAAAAATTAAACAGCATCGTTCATCCGGCGGTTTCCGGGGAGTTTAAACGGTTCACAAAAAAAGCTGCTGAAGAGGGATTTTCCATCGTGATAAAAGAGGCAGCACTGTTGCTGAATAGTGGCCGGCCGGCTGAACTGGACGTTGTAATCATCATCACATCCGACAGAGAAAAACGCGTAAACAGGGTCATCAGGCGGGACAATACATCAGAAAAAGCCATATTAGACAGAGATTCGAACCAACCTGATTTTGATCGCTTATCACACCTTGCGGATTATGTAATTGAAAATAGCGGCACAATAGAAGAGTTGCGTTATAAGGCCGAATCTCTGTTTGAATCACTTATTCAATAGCGCTAATTTTGAGAGATGATAAACAGAACATCATCTAACTGAGAGAAAAAATATTGCATGAATTCTACTAAAAACAGATTGGTAACGCTCGAAGAGTACATCATCCAAAAACAGAATAAATTTCCCGGAGCTACCGGAGAGTTATCACAATTGCTGAGGGATATCGGGTTGGCAGCAAAAATTATCTCGAGAGAAGTAAATAAGGCAGGTATCACAAATTTACTTGGTGTGGATGGTTCTACCAATGTTCATGGAGAATCAGTTAAAAAGCTGGACCTGTTTGCTGACAGCCAGCTAATTTCTGCCTTGGACAGATCGCTGATTACATGTATGGTAATATCGGAGGAGAATGATGGCGTAGTGAGGCTAAACAGCGAAGGCGGAAAGTATATCGTTTATCTTGATCCGCTTGACGGGTCATCAAATATCGATGTAAATGTATCTATTGGCAGTATTTTTTCAGTGTATATGCGTCAGCCCCGGTACGAAAGTAAACTTGTAGAAGCAGATGCACTCCAGCCTGGTACAAAACAGGTTGCAGCCGGTTATGTGCTGTATGGATCAAGTACTATATTAGCATACACTACCGGTCTTGGTGTAAGTGCTTTTACGCTCGATCCAAGTATTGGTGAGTTTATTCTTTCGTTTGATAATTACAGAATTCCCGAACACGGTTCAATTTACAGTATCAATGAGGGCAGTTATAATTCGTGGCAGGAAGGATTGAAAAAATACATTAAATACTGCCAGGAAGAGGATCCTCAAACCGCACGGCCTTACACCGCACGTTATATCGGTTCTATGGTTGCAGACCTTCACAGAACATTGATTAAAGGCGGAATTTTTATTTATCCGGCTTCCAGTAAATATCCCGAAGGCAAGCTCAGGTTAATGTATGAATGCAACCCGCTATCGTTTATTATTGAGCAGGCAGGGGGGCTGGCTACTGATGGGAGAAAGCGTATTCTTGAAATAGCGCCGGAGGCAATTCATCAGACAAGTCCAATCTACATTGGTTCGCCAAAAAATGTAGAGATGGCGCAGTCGTTCATCAGTAAGAACTAATCTTCAAGAATAATCATCATTCCTTCGCGGATGTCGTGCTGCATAGTGTAGCCTGCATTTACTTCTACCACATATTTTGCCGGCAGCTCTGATTCAATACTTTCGTGGGAGTAAGGAGGAGTGTTTCTGTGGATTCGTACAATTTCAAAGTCAGAATTTGCAAAAATAATATCGAGTGAAAGTGGGGTGTTTGCCATCCAGAAACTTCTGGGTTCATCACCATCAAAAATAAAGAGCATGCCCGCATCAGAAGGAAGCGTATGCACATCCATAAGTCCCTCGCTTCTACTCATATCATCATCGGCCAAAGCAGCACGAATTGTTGAAACGGGCTCTGTTTCCATCTCTCCAAAAGAGACCGTGGTTACGAACTCCAGCTCACGGGATTCCCTTTCTTGGGTCTGTGAAGGTTCATTAGATTCACCGCAGGATGCGAATAGTATAATGGCTGAAATAAAAAGAGAAATATGCAGGGTGCGGGAGTAAAACATGCGTAAACGAAATTAAATTTTATTGAAGTTTATAGATTAGAAGACGATTTAAAACATTCGATATGCCCACAGGCATCGGTAAATGATACTTTGTTCTGAATGCGGAAACAAGTTCTAAAGGTTGTAATTTTTAGCATTTTACGTTATTTTTAGAAACTGTGAAGTGAGCGCCGGAAGGTTCTCACTTTTTTTTGTACTTGGTACCAGGTAAAACTATGCAGAAGGATATTACAGAAGTTATAAAAGAATTAGCGGATCCCGTTATAAAACAGGAGGATATGTTTCTTGTTGATGTTGAGGTGAAGCATAAAAAAGTTCCGGAAGTGTGGGTTTTGGTAGATTCTGAAAAAGGTGGCGTGAATGTTGATATCTGTTCAAGCATAAGCAGAACGGTTGCAAATCTGCTTGAAGATGAAAATGTATTGGGTGGTGCTTACAGATTGAATGTTTCTTCACCGGGTTTGTCAAGGCCGCTGAGTGATAAAAGGCAATATCCGAAAAATATTGGCAGAACAGCTAAAATCAAGTATAAAATCGATAACGATTACCTTACAGCAGAAGGTGTTATTGATACAGTAGAAAATGAAACCATCCGTGTTGTGGATGGGGATAATGGTCCGATTGAAATTGAATTCAGTCAGATTGTTGAGACAAAAATTATTCCGAAAATTTAGATTCTAATTTTTTTAAACAGGTAAATCTCTGATGCAAAACGATATTTCAAAGCTCATTATTCAGTCCTTTGCGGAAATTGCAAAAGATAAAGGCATTGATAAAGATCTGTTACTAACAATCCTTGAGGATGTGTTCAGAACAATGATCCGGAAAAAATATGAATCAGACGAATCGTTTGAGGTAATTCTGAATGCTGACAGGGGAGAAATTCAGATTCTACATATCCGTGAAGTAGTTCCTGCAGATGAGCTTACAGATCCTGTAACTGAAATTTCTCTTGAGGATGCTCAAAAACACGATCCTGATCTTGAATTATATGATGAATTCGCCCAGGAAATCTCAATTACAGATTTTGGCCGTCGTGCCGTAACCATGGCGCGGCAACAACTGGCACAGAGAATAAGAGAAATTGAAAAGGACAATATATTTGAGGATTACTCAGACCGTGTAGGTGAAATTGTTTTAGGTGATGTATATCAGGTGCGTTCTAACAAAGACATTCTTGTGAACCACAACGGTGTGGAACTTTTGTTGCCAAAAAATGAGCAAATTTATAAAGACCGCTACCGAAAAGGTGATACCATCCGTGCGGTTGTGGTAGAGGTGAAACGGCATGCGGGCAACCCTACAGTGATCATTTCAAGAACATCTCCGTTGTTTCTTGAGCGTCTTTTTGAAAATGAAATACCTGAAGTGTTTGACGGAATCATTGAGCTGAAACGAATTGCCAGAGAACCCGGCGACCGATCAAAAGTGGCCGTTGTGTCTTATGATGAAAGGGTAGATCCCGTTGGAGCGTGTGTTGGAATGAAGGGAATTCGAATTCATGCTGTAGTTCGTGAACTTCAGAACGAAAATATTGATGTAATCAATTACAGTGACGACATAATAGAGTTTATAAAACGAGCCCTTCAGCCTGCAAGAGTTTTGAAAGTGGAGATGACAGAAGATGGTAAGCGCGCCAGTGTGCTGGTACCAGCCGATGAAGTTTCAAAAGCCATTGGAAAAGGTGGTGTAAATATTCGCCTGGCGTCGAAGCTTGTGGGGTGTGAAATTGACGTGTTCAGAGAGGTTGAAGAAGAAGACGATATTGATATTTCAGAATTTACAATAGATTTTGGCGAAGAGACTGTGAATCTGCTGAAAGACATTGGCTGCGACAGCGCTCGCGCAGTTCTTGATCTCGATGAAGAAGAGATCATACGGCGAACCGAAGGCAAAATCACAAAAGAACAAGCCGAAAGAATTATCGACATCATTGCATATGAATTTGAGGACGAAGAAGATTGATCGTACCTTATACATTGTGTTCCCGGCAGTAAATTTTTATTGACATAACAGACGTACAAACGAATATATGACCAACCAAAAACCGAAAAAACTCTTTAAGGTTGCATCCGAATTTAATGTTGCCACTCAATCTATTGTAGATACACTGAGTGAGAACGGATTCGAAATTGCCAACCGGCCAAACTCCAAGATTACCCATGAAATGTATGAGGTACTGGATGGAGTTTATGGTGATGACAAAGAGAAAAGCAGGGAGCACGAAAAAGCGCGGGAAGAGTACGAATCCAGAAGGAATCAAATTATGTCGAACCGTAACGAGAGAGTTACGATAGACAATTTTCTTGAACCGATTGATGATCTGCCGGTAGAACCACAGGATATCCCCGAACCCAAAGAAGAAGAGCCTGTCTTAGAGCCTTTGGAAGAAGAAGTGGTGGTTGAACCCGAGCCTGTTGAGGAAAAAGAAGCAGAACCACCGAAGGCAGAGGAAAAAGAAGCTGAGGTTGAAGTAAAGAAAGCTCCAGAGCCTGTTGAAGAAGAGGAAGAACCGGTGGCTGAGGAACCTGAAACTGCAGAGGAAGAGGCTGAAGATTCTGACGATTCAGATGATGATGACGACACTGAAGAAGATCTGGAAGATGAGCCGGTAAAAGCCGACTCTGATGAAGAAGACGAAGAGATTGTAAGAGGCAGGGCAAATAAACTTACTGGAACAAAAGTGCTCGGTAAGGTTGAGTTCTCCAGGGATGTAAAGAAAAAGCGTAAAACGAGAAAACGGCGCAAAGATCGCACGGAAGCTGATGAAACAGCTCCTGCAAAAGAGAAGCCTAAAGCAAAAACAACGGACACAGCACCTCCTTCCAAAAAACAGAAGAAGAAAAAGTCTAAGCGCAGCAGTAAAGTTGATGAAGAAGATGTTGAGAAGAAAATGCGCGAAACCATGCAGAAACTCCAGGGAGGAGAGACTGTTGGTAGCAGGCGACAAAAGCGCAGAAGACAGCGTAAAGAGGAGAGGGAAGAAGAGCGTGCCATGCAGGAGGAGATGGATGAGCTCGAAAATGATGTGCTTGAAGTAGCCGAGTTCATCACCGTAAGTGATCTTGCAGATCTCCTTGAAGTTAAACCAACCGATGTTATCACAACTTGCATGAACATTGGTATGATGGTTTCCATCAACCAGCGCCTTGATGCCGCCACCATTGAACTTGTGGCATCAGAGTACGATTTCGACGTTTCTTTTGTGGATGCTGATGAGATGATCGAAGATGAAATTCTACAGGAAGAAGATGATCCTGCTGATTTACGCCCGCGCGCTCCAATTATTACAGTGATGGGGCACGTTGATCATGGTAAAACTTCGTTGCTTGATTACATACGTAAAACTAAAGTTGCAGCAGGCGAGGCCGGAGGTATTACCCAGCACGTAGGTGCATATGAAGTTGTTACCGAATCCGGTAAAAAAATTACATTCCTTGACACTCCTGGTCACGAGGCGTTTACAGCGATGAGAAGCCGTGGAGCACAGGCAACGGATATAGTAATCCTGGTTGTAGCAGCGGATGATTCTGTGATGCCTCAGACTATCGAAGCAATAAATCATGCGAAAGCTGCCAATGTTTCTATTGTTGTAGCGATTAATAAGATGGATAAAGAGGGCGCAAATCCCGATAAGATTAAACAGCAATTATCAGAACAAAATGTAATTGTTGAAGATTACGGAGGTACCAACCAGAGTGCCGAAGTATCTGCACACACTGGACAGGGTATTGATGAACTTCTCGAAAAAGTTCTGATTGAAGCAGAATTGATGGAATTAAAAGCCAATCCAGATCGTCTCGCACAGGGTATTGTACTCGAATCGAGAGTAGATAAAGGTAAAGGTACTGTAGCGAATGTTCTTGTACAGAACGGTACTCTTAAAATTGGTGACCCATTTGTGGCGGGATCCGTTTCGGGTAGGGTTCGTGCCATGGAAAATGAACACGGGCAACGCCTTAAGCAAGCAGGACCATCTGTTCCGGTTCAGTTAACCGGATTTGTTGATTCGCCTCAGGCCGGTGACAAATTGATTGTTCCGAAGGATGAAAAAACAGCCCGCGAAATTGCTAATCAGCGACAGCAAATAAGGAGAGAGCAGAATCTTAGAAAAGTGAAACATCTTACTCTGGATGATCTCTCAAGAAGAATGGCTCTTGGTGAAGTATCTGAACTGAATATCATTATTAAAGCCGATGTGGATGGCTCTATCGAGGCTCTCTCAGGTGCTCTGCAAAAACTGAGCACAGAGGAAGTCTCCGTGAATATTATCCACACGGGTTCCGGTGCTATTACCGAATCTGATGTGCTTCTCGCATCTGCTTCAGATGCTATTATCATCGGTTTCCAGGTACGGCCAACTGCAAATGCTCGTAAACTTGCCGAAAATGAGAGCATTGACATCCGATTGTTCAGCGTTATTTACGATGCTGTTGATGAAGTGCACGATGCACTTGAGGGGCTGTTATCACCGGAGATAAAAGAAGAGATGAAGGGACTTGTATCCGTTCGGGAAGTCTTTAAAGTGTCGAAAGTTGGAACCATTGCCGGTTGTTATGTAACAGAAGGAAAAATCAACCGTAACAATCCGCTTCGAATTATTCGAGATGGTGTTGTGATTTACGACGGACAAATCGATTCACTGAAACGCTTTAAAGATGACGTGAAAGAAGTTCAGTCCGGTTATGAGTGCGGAATCAGCATCAAAAACTTCAACGACATTAAAGTTGGGGATGAATTTGAGAGCTACGAGATTGTAGAGCAAAAGCGCAAACTGGAAGACGCTCAATAGAGTAACCCTTTGATTGATTTTACACGTAACCAATCCTGATTATGAGTATTCGAACGGAAAAACTGGCATCAGTTATCAAGCAGGATCTTGGTGAGATACTTCAGCGAGATTATCAACCACAGGGAGCTTTTATAACTGTAACCCAGGTTCGGGTAACCGATGATCTGTCCATTGCCAAAGTCTATTTAAGTGTTTTTTCACCCGGGAGGGATCCGGAACCTATTTACAAGTACCTTGATGACCATCAAACAGAAATACGCTATCAGCTTGCATCAAGAATTAAAAATCAGGTTCGCAGAATACCGGAATTAATATTCTTCCAGGACGATACTTCCGAGTACGTGAATAAAATTGAGGGCCTGTTTTCAAAAGCAAAAAAAAGTGATTCCTCATCAGACAGCACTGATACTTAATTTCTGAACGTCTGCCTGACCAAATTTCATGGCTAATCCA
This sequence comes from Balneolaceae bacterium, assembly GCA_007123985.1. Taxonomy (GTDB): domain Bacteria; phylum Bacteroidota; class Rhodothermia; order Balneolales; family Balneolaceae; genus Rhodohalobacter. The sequence continues at coordinate 13,162 of SLGA01000152.1, forward strand.
ATTCCATTATCTGAATTACCTGTCCTCCAATCAGATAATTTTGAACAGTTTAGTGAAGAAATGTATCAAAAGGGTTCAGTGATTTTAATGGATAAGCCATTAGACTGGAGCAGTTTTGATCTGGTAAAGTTTGCGAGAAACCGTTTACCTGTTAAGAAAGTTGGTCATGCGGGTACATTGGATCCACTCGCTACAGGCCTGCTCATTTTATGCACTGGGAAGGCTACGAAGTCGATTTCACAGATACAAAATCTGGAGAAAGAGTATGTTGCAACAATAAAGTTCGGTGAATCTACGGCAAGCTATGATGCTGCTATGGAACCGGATAATACCGCACCCTGGCAACATATAACAGAAAAAGCTGTGCTGGATGTAATCAAAATGAACTTTACGGGTGAAATCGAGCAGAAACCGCCAAAATATTCAGCTTTAAAGGTTGGTGGCCGTCGAATGTATGATCTGGCAAGAAAAGGCAAAGAGATTGAAATTAATCCTCGACCTGTAGTTATTCGGGAAATTGAAGTTTTAGAAATGATTCTACCTGAAATTATCGTGAGAGTGCAGTGTGGAAAAGGTACTTACATCCGTTCGCTTGCGCACGATTTGGGGCTTGCCTTGAATAGTCTTGGTCACCTAACAGCACTGAGAAGAACGAAGACAGGGCATTTTGATGTTCAGTATGCACTAACACCGGATGTATTTAATAGTTTCATTAAATCAAAACAAGATGGCTGATATAGTCTATTTAAAAGATGTGAAACGAAGCACTTCAACAGTAGTAACGGTTGGGACATTTGATGGAGTGCATGCCGGCCATAAAGTATTGATCAATACGGTTGTGAAAACTGCCAAAGAACAAGATGCAAGAAGTGTTATTGTTACATTCGATCCTCACCCGAGGGAAATTATTAACCCCGGTAAATCAGGGATAAAATTGCTCAGTTCTCTTGAAGAGAGAAGTGAACTGCTTTCGGATCTTGGTGTGGATGTAATGGTGGTAATACCGTTTGACCGCGACTTTTCTCTGCTCTCCTCTGAACAATTTGTCAGAGAAATTGTTTGGGAAAAAATTGGAGTATCACACTTCGTAATTGGATATGATCACCACTTCGGCCGCGACAGAGAAGGCACTATCGATACGGTTCAAATGCTTGGCAGTGAACTTGGATTTACATCTCATGTTGTTTCTCGGCAGGAAGTTGGCAGCAAAACAGTAAGCAGTACCGCTGTTCGTAAAGCCATACAGGACGTGGGAGATATGAAACAGGCTGCAAAATTTCTTGAGCGCTACTACATATTAAACGGCACCATAGTGCATGGGGATAAAAGAGGCAAAACGATTGGTTATCCTACTGCAAATATTCAGGTCAAAAACTCCAGAAAGATTATCCCCAAAAGAGGTGTTTATGCCGTTTGGGTAAGAGTGGAAAGTGAATATTTTGCCGGAATGATGAATATCGGAATTCGCCCAACATTTGAAGGAGATACCGAAACTATGGAAGTAAACCTTTTCAACTTTGATCGCGACATTTACGGAAAGAATATACAGGTACAATTTGTTGAAAGGCTTCGAGATGAGATGTCTTTCGATGGTTTGGAGAGTTTAAGAAAACAACTTTATGCGGACAAGGATCATGCGCAAAATGTTTTAAAGAACTCATCCCCAAATATTGCAAAACAGGCTAATTAAGCGTATTTTATTTTGCTATATAAGATAAATAGATACAATACTTACTAACAATAATGAGCATAACAAAAGAACAAAAGACAGAAATTATTAAGAAACACGGCGGTTCGGCTGAAAATTCCGGCTCCGTTGAAGCGCAAATCGCAATTCTTACAGCACGAATTAACGATTTGACTGGTCATTTAGGAGACAACAAAAAAGACCACGCTTCAAGAAGAGGACTTTTAAAAATGGTTGGTAAACGCAGAAGATTGTTAAATTACTTGCGTGATAACGACATTATAAAATACCGTGAGCTTATCAAAGAGCTTGGTATAAGAAAATAAGCATTTCCATTTGGCACGTA
>SLGA01000189.1 GCA_007123985.1 Balneolaceae bacterium
AACACTGTATGAACGCGAAGCGATATCCAGTGCCGAATACGAAGAAGCCCGAGCCAACCAGCGTATTGCCGAAAGTGAAGTAAAATTGCTCGAAATACGTGTAGGCTTCGGAACTGTCCGAGCACCACACGATCTGGTTGTGTTGCGCCGCCATGTTGAACAAGGTGATGCGGTTTCAAACAATGAGCCGTTGTTTCGTGTTGCAGATTTAAACCGCCTTGTGGTTCGTCTCGGCATACCGGAACGCGATGTTGTTAACCTTGAAGAGGGGCAGCAGACAGAAATTAGCATTGACGCCTACCCGGGCCAGGCTTTCCGGGGCACCATCCAGCGGATATACCCCTCTGCCGATGAAAATAGCCGCCTTTTTACGGTTGAAGTTTCACTCCGAGCCGAGCAGCAGGACCAGGTTCTACGCCCCGGCTACCTTGCACGAGTTTCGATGGATGCGGAGCGCCGGCCCAATGTTCTTGCCGTGCCGAGTGAAGCACTTTTGGCCTCTGAACGTGATGAGCGCTTCGTATTTGTGATCAACAGTGACAACCGCCTTGAGCGCCGCGATGTTGTTACCGGTATTGAGCGCCGCAACTGGACCGAAATTCTGGAAGGGCTCGAAACAGGTGAAAAAGTGGTGGGAGCAAACCCATCCAACCTTCGGGAAGATATTTTAGTGAATGTAACCCGCTGGGTGGAGAGCGATATTCCGCAGGTAGCGGGGAGGTGGTGATGTGAAAGTCCCCCTTCGAAGGGGGAAAGAGCCGACGCAGGAGGATCAGGGGGGATGATTCCCGGAGCGTTGATCAGGCTCTAAAGCTATTTTAAACTCATGAACCTTAGCAATCATCCCCCCGGTTAAAATGCTGAACGCATTTCAACATCCCCCCTTCGAAGGGGGACTTTGGTTCGTGCCATTAATCAGAATTTATACCAAACAATGCCCAAAACCCCAAAACATAGCACAAACGGCCAGCGAAAGGAAGGTCTTGCAAGCCACGCTATCCGGCGGCCGATCGGGACAATAGCGATCACCTCGGTGGTGATTGTACTGGGCTTTTTCTTTTTGGACCGTCTGCCGGTTGATTTACTTCCTGAGATTAACTATCCGCAGATCCGTGTTACGGTGAACTACCCCGGCACCGCACCGGAGGTGATGGAGCAGCAGATCACACGGGTACTTGAGCAGAACCTGGCGGCGACTGAGAATCTGATCCGCATTACCGGACGGGCTTCCGAAGGGCGAACCAATATTGAGATGTATTTCGATTATGGAACTGACATCGATGTGGCACTACAAGATGCCTCGCGAAATCTTGAGTTCGCCCGAACCCAGATGCCGCAAGATATCGATCCGCCCAGAATATTCAAGTACGATCCATCACAGGATCCGGTTTATGTGGCTGGGTTCAGCTCCACCATGCGATCCCCAATTGAGGTACGAGACTGGATGGAGAACGAGCTGGCTCCGCAGCTACAGGCGCTGCATGGTGTGGGTGGTGTACTGGTTGCCGGCGGACTGCTCCGCGAGCTACAGGTGATTGTAGATGTGGATCGCCTCAATTCCTACGGGCTTACTATGAATGATGTGACCACCGCTCTCGAGGAGGAGAACCGTGATATTGCAGCGGGACAAGTCACCTCCGACCGCTTCGATGTGATGGCCAAAACCGATGGACGGTTCACTTCTGTTAATGACATTGCCGACGTGCGCCTGCGCATTCCCAACAGCAGCCGGACCATCATGCTGGCTGAAGTTGCAGAGGTATTAGACACCAACCGTGAAGAGCGGCTGTTTGTCCGTTTGAACGGTGAGCCTTCCATGCAACTCAGCATCACCAAACTGCCCGAAGCCAATACACTTGAAGTAATCGACCGAGTAAAGGCAGAACTGAACCGCCTCGAAGGAAGCGGTTTTATCCCCGCGGATATTCAGTACCGGGCTACAACGGATCAATCCTTTTTTATTACCAGCTCCATCGGCGCGGTGAGTACAGCTGCCATTTTAGGCGGCGTTCTGGCGATGCTGGTGGTGTTGCTGTTTCTCGGGAGCCTGCGGAAAAGTTTTGTAATTGGCCTCTCCATTCCGATAGCCATTATGGCCACTTTTGCGATGATGGGGATGGGCAATCTTACGCTCAACATTATGAGCCTGGGTGGACTGGCACTGGGCGTGGGCCTGCTGCTCGACAACGCCATTGTGATGCTCGAAAACATTTTCCGACACAACGAAGAGCTGAAAAAGTCGGCCGAAGATTCCGCACATGAGGGCGCGGCCGAGGTGTCATCGGCCGTGGTGGCTTCCACAATGACCAACCTGGCCGCGGTGCTGCCCTTTCTGCTCATCACCGGCCTGGCATCGATGCTGTTTGGTGAGCTGATCCTTACCATCGCGTTTGCCATTCTTGCCTCACTGGCGGCGGCACTGACACTGGTGCCGATGCTCGCTGCACTGCTTGCAAAAGTAAAATATCGCAGCGGGCTGGAAGAGAGCAGATTCAACCGCGGATTTAACTCCGGGCTTAAAAAACTTACAGGCGTTTACGCAGGTACACTTCGCCGGGTTTTACGGTTCCGCTGGGGGATTGCTGCCGGCGCGTTTATCCTGCTGACCGGCGTTCTCTGGAAGATGGATGACCTTGGAAATGAATTCCTGCCCCAGGTGGATGACGGCAACTTTGGTGTGAACTTTAGCATGCCATCCGGAGCAACACCTCAGGAAACCAACGAATATGCACTCTGGGTTGAAGATGCCATCCAGACCATGCCATACGTGGAAAGTGTGTTCAGCCTGGTGGGTGGTCACCTTTCAGAAGGTGTGATCAATGAGCGGCCGGGAACCGCACGGTTTAGTGTTAATTTGATGCCTGCTTCGCAACGCAGAGATATGAGTCCGAATGAGTGGGTAGACATGATGCAGGCTAAAATGGATTCTTTAGCCATTCCCGGAGCACGTACGAATGTTAGCCTGCCAAGTATTTCAGGTATACGCACCAATCCGGCCGGATCGGAAATCTCAATCGGGATTGTGGGTGATGACATAGATGTGCTCGATCGCATCGGGCGCGATCTTCTGTTTGAGCTGGAGGATATTCCCGGTTTGTTGAATTTCGAAATCAGCCGGGATGATCGCAGTCCGCTGCTCCAGGTAGATGTAGACCGCGAGCGGGCCACGGCACTCGGGTTAAAGATTGGTGATATTGGCAATGCAGTTCGTACATCGGTGCTCGGATCTGTCCCTACACGTTTTGCAACCGGAAGCGCCGAGTACGATATTCGTGTGATGCTGCCGCGCGACCAGGTGAAACACGATGAAGATCTGAGCCAGATTTTGATGTTCCGGCCAAATGGAGGAGCGGTGCCGCTGGCCGATGTAGCCTCGTTCCGGCTTACAGATGGCCCTGCCCATATTGAGCGAGAGAACCAGGTACGTGTGCTCCGCATGGACGGTGAGGTTAACCAGGCGGTGTCTGATGTGGGTACCATCAATGATGAGATTCGAGAACGCCTTGCCGGGTATGACCTTCCCCAGGGGTACAGCCTCATTTTTGGAGGTGAAGAGGAAGTAATTCGTGAAACCAACCGGATTTTGTTTACCGTTACTCTTCTTGCAATCTTTCTGGTATTTGTGGTGATGGCCGTTCAGTACGAGCGCTTGGCCAATCCGCTGGTAATTCTGACAGCCGTTCCACTGGCCCTTATTGGAGTGGGAGCTGCCCTATTGCTTACCGGCACCAACCTGAGTGCGCCTGTTCTGTTGGGTGTTATCCTGCTGGTGGGCATTGTGGTGAACAACGCTATTCTGTTGGTTGAGTATATCGAAATTGGCCGCCAGGAGAAGAATCTGGATCTCTTTGAAGCAGTGGTGGATGCCGGCTCTATCCGTTTTCGCCCCATCCTGATGACGACCCTTACTACCGTCTGCGGGATGCTTCCGCTCGCTATAGGCATGGGTGAGGGCTCCGAGCTGATGCGTCCATTGGCAATCGCTGTGGTTGGCGGTCTGCTCGTATCGATGTTTCTCACGCTGTTTGTGGTTCCAAGCCTCTATATCATCATCAGTTCTTTTAGTGAATGGCTGAAGCGAACACTTACCGGATCTGAATCACCTGCCCTGCAGCCGACAGAGGTTTCAGCGAATGGAGGGTCTGCAGAGGCTGAAAGTCCTGTACGAGAATCTGCTGTTGATAAATAGATTTTTGTTGCCACAGAAGCACAGAATTTACCGTGACATTCCGTGGCAATTTTAAACTACTTGTTTATTCTTTGATCATGCCAATCAAATAGGCTGATTCACATAAATCTGATAATGAGCGTTGATTTCATCGATGGATGGTGCCTCTCCGGCGATTACCCAAAAGCGATATCTGAAATCAACCGG
>SLGA01000063.1 GCA_007123985.1 Balneolaceae bacterium
CGGTCAATCATCCGGCTCCAGTCTAGATGTTTATTGATGTTTTGCAATGATGCTTTTGGCAACGGCTGGGTTTTACCTGTGAGCAGATCTTTCAGATTGTGGAAAAGATCATCCTCCGTGTCATAAATCACGGGAGCGTGCAGCAGCGGTTTGTGCAGAGAATCGGGAATTAATTCGGGATAGTGCAGCCGATTAGGTACCAGCGGATGGCACCCGCAATAGATTGCCTCCATAATTGCCACACAGAAAAACTCGTGCGTTGCAGTGGAAACCACAATATCGCCGGAATGAAGCAGTTTGCTGTAATTCTCCACATTCTCCACATACCCGAAATGGGTGATCTGATCACCAAACCGTTTCCACGCTTTTTCAAACTCATCCGGTTTTTTATGCTGAGTATCGCCGGCAAGAATCAGATCGAACTCCAGGTCAATGTCGTTCAGACGGTTCAGCACTTTGAAAAACATCGCGGGGTTCCGGTCGAACTGCCAGCGCTGGTTCCAAACAATCGCAGGACGTTTATTATTTTTTCGGGTGTCGGGTTGTTTATCAAAAACAGAGAGATCCAGTCCGGGGTACATTACCAAACTTTTTTCACGAATCTGATCTACTGTTTTGTAGTGTTTGTCATCTGGAAAAAAGTTATCTAAAAACCGGGGCAACTCTTCCAGAAAATCGTTCATGTGAAATTTTGTGGTGAACAGAAGTTTATCCGCAGATAGCATGCTGATATAGTTCACATAGCAGTAGGTAATATCGCGCTCCTCTCCTTCGGGCATCGGCTGGGTAAGCTGATTTTCATGCATCATCATCACCTTGGGGGTGTGTGCAAACCGGGGATTGGTTAGCGCGAGAAATGCAGGAAGATTGGCCATGCTGCTTACCAGCAGAAGATCGATCTCCTCGCTGATTTCGGCTGACATCTCAGCAAGTTTCACGGAATCACCATGCATACGCCATTTCCAGCGCCGGTAATCCAATTTGATGGGGATGATGTTATGGCGGGAATTCTCCTGTAGGCCTTTTAAAAATGCCCGGTGCGATCCGTTATAAAATGGTTCAACTGCAAGTATGTTCACAAAAAAATGGTCAGTGATTAGCGTATCTACCGAAGTAATGGAGTAACCCGGTCAGAAGCAACCTGAAATGGTACAGAAATTACCCCAATTTTATGTCATTTTAACAAATAAGACATAGTAAAAACTCAAGTTTAAAATTCTTATAAGTGGAAACAGTAATTCTCGAAAACTAACCGGCCTTGAATTGCTTGACGGGAACAGGGTGTTTTCAGCAGCGCTGTGGCAGCATTTGTTACCGGCCATAAACATTGATTACCGCCTATGAGCGTTATGGACCATGCAAATGATGCCGCGTTGATAAAAAACCCGCCGTCAAGCAATTCACCGCCTTGATTTTTTGATACTTTTGTATCAAGACAAAAGTATGAATATAATTGTGATGGGAATGATTAGAAAAATGGGGTAACTCCTAAAATGGTAATTTTGTGTGATGTAGATTGAGTAATCCTGTTACAGGTAAATGCTTCAATGAGCTGCGCACGATTGAAGGTTTACCTTTGGAAAGCCAGCTACCGAAACCGATTTTTGATATCATCCATCGGCATATAAATAAGGGTGGGTTTTTCGAGGGGATCACTGTAGGGTTCATCGCAGGCAAAAAGCTGGTCAATCAGCAATTCCATCTCAGCCTCAGTGAGTCGCTTTCCTCGCGGAATGGCCGTGCGCGATGCAAATGCGATAGCCACTTTTCGGCGGGCATCCAGCGCCGGTCTTCTATTCAGTTCACGATACTGCTGTAACATCTCGCGCAAAACCTGGCGCTCATCACCAATTTCAATGTCGGCCGGTACACCATTGATGATAGCCGTGTTTCCACTCAGCAGCTGAATACTGAACCCCATTCTCTGGATGATTGGCAAGAGCTCTTTCAACAGTGAAAAATCCGTTGCAGAAAGTTCAACTGTTTGAGCAAACAGCAATTGCTGGGTACCGGGTAATGTCTCTTCAGTAGCACTCAGCGCTTTTTCATAGATAATTCGTTTATGAGCCGCATGTTGGTCTATCACCGTTAAACCTGACCGCGTTTGAGTGAGAATATACCGGTTATGAAGCTGCCAGAATCCCCGCTCAGTGTTTACGCGTTCATTGCTTTCTGTACTTTCAGGGCGACCTGATTTCCCGCTCTCTGTTGTAAAAGCTGAATCACCCCGGCTGTACAATCGCTCGGCAGCTTCCTCCCCATCTACTCTGCCTGATGGAAAGTTAATCCGTGAAGGAAACTGTACAGGTTCTTCACCACCCCGATAAGTTTCTCTTTGTGCGGTGCTTCCCGAAATTCGATCGAAAGAGAGATCAAAATCATTCTGAAACGTATCGGATCTGCCAACATCGGGCACAGCAAAGTACTGGTTAATCGCCTTTTTCACGACCGACCTGGCAAGCTGTATAATGCTTTTCTCATCATCAAATTTTACCTCAAGTTTGGCGGGATGCACATTTACATCGAGCTGAGTAGGATCCATTTCTAAAAAGATGGCATAAAACGGATACTCATTTTGTCGGGTCCACGTATCAAACAGGCTGAGCAGCACATACGTTAAATATCGGTGCTGAAACGGGCGCCCGTTCACAAACAGAAACTGCTCACCCCGGCTTTTTTTCGCAAGTTTTGGGTCGGCAAGCACCCCGCTGATTTTCACATAACTGGTTTGCTCATCAAATGGAATGAGGCTGGCTTTGTACTGTTTGCCAAACAGGGATGCAATTCGCTGCTCAAGTTTTTGTACTGGCAAATGATGGATCTGTTCTCCATCTGCATGCATCTCAAATTCTATATTTATGTTTGCCAGCGCTGCAGTTTGAAATGTTCTGATGATATGGCGAAGCTCAGTTGCATCGGTCTTTAAAAACTGACGGCGTGCAGGCACATTGAAAAACAGGTTACGAACTGCAATCGAGGTGCCATCATCAACCGCAACGGGTTCAAAACGTTTCTCCTGGCCGCCCCACATTTCGAGCAGCGTGCCTGAATCATCCTCTACCCGTTTCGTTTTAAGCTCCACCTGCGAAATAGATGCTATTGAAGCCATCGCCTCCCCCCGAAAACCCATGGTTTGGACACGGTAGAGATCTTCAATGGTTTGAATTTTAGATGTGGCATGCGGTTCAAAACAGAGCCGCGCATCCGCCTGCGACATCCCGCACCCATTATCTATTACCTGAACAAGAGTTCGGCCTGCCTGTTGAACGATCAGCCTGATGCGATCCGCACCTGCATCTATGGCGTTATCGAGCAGCTCTTTGGCTACAGAAGCCGGGCGTTGAATAACTTCACCTGCGGCAATTTTGTTGAATAGTTCGGGGGGCATCGTCCGAATGATAGACTGCCCAATGTCTCCTGGTTGATTCAAAAAGCTTTGGAATCCTTTATTTTGAGATGATTGATGGGTTAAAGCACAGATATTATCCAGATAACAAGTCCCAGGCCAAGAGCATATACAATTACACGTATATTTTGGCTTCTGTGGCGATGCCTGTTACGATTGGTCTGAATTCGAATTCGTTTTTTGCGTTTTTCATCCTCCTCAGGGTCGTAATATCTGAGTGGTATGTCGAATTTTTTTGGTTTGGCCCTGTGGCCGAACATTGGTCTGATCATAACAAAGCAGCGTGTTTATGCCTTAGAACGAATCGATTTGTTGATTGTTACAAAGATACAGTTTGAAAGAAGAAACTTCAGTTTTTTTTGGAGCGTTTACCGGGTCTGCTTCAGAATAAATTCAGCGTTTACCTAAAAAAAACGTTAATTGTAATTGATGAAATCATATTTCACCAAAACTGATGGATTTAATAAAATGCCTTAAATCCTCATGTTAGTATGGTACAGGGAAGGGTTTTTAATTCAAAACACGTCTGGCACCAAGGTATCTGCCTGCCCAGTAGCTATCCGAAAGATTGGAAATCATCACCCCGCTTGATACAGATGCATGCAGAAAATCTCCATCCTCCATAGCAATTCCAACGTGCAGAACTCCCCGGTCTGTTCGAAAAAAAACGAGATCGCCCGGGCGAATGTGCTGCCGTCGGATTCCACTTCCCTCCTGTATCTGCTGCCTTGTATTTCGCGGAAGAGATTCATCAAAATACTCCCTGAAAACGGTTTGAGTAAAAGCTGAGCAATCAATCCCGGAGTGATCATTCCCACCCAAACGATACGGAGTACCGCGCCATATAGAGTGAGCACTGTGCAGCTGCTGCTGAACTGATTCAGATGTACTACGATCACCTGAAACAGACATTGCCGGCGGTGCGGATGAGGGAACAGGTTGGCTCGGTTCAGGTTGATAACCTTCGCGTACTACTCCGCAGGAAAGCATAAACAGAGAGAGAATGAGCGATATAAAAAAAACAGTACGATTCAATAGATATTGCCGAATGATTATTTGATGATGTTTATTGTATCTTCAATCAAACAAGAATAAAAGTTATGCAACTATTAGTAAATATCGATCATGTTGCCACACTTCGCAACGCCCGGGGCGAAGGTTATCCCGATCCCATTGAAGCAGCAGAAATTTGTGAACAAGCCGGTGCTGCCGGAATCGTTTTTCATCTGCGCGGTGACAGACGCCACATCCGTGATGAAGATGTGTACAGATTAAAAAAGTCTGTAAAAGGAATTCTTGATTTCGAAATGGCGGCATCCGATGAGATGATTACCATCTGCAACGAAGTACAACCGGAACTCTGCACGCTTGTTCCCGAAGGACGGGAGGAGCTTACTACGGAAGGCGGCCTCAACATGAAGACCGTATTTGAAGATTATAAAAACCGGGTTTTCCCCGCATTTAAAGGTACCAACACAAAATTAAGTCTTTTTCTCGATCCCAATCCTGTAGATATTGAGATTGCCCACACTTTGGGAGCAGATGCCATAGAATTACATACCGGAACGTTTGCCAATGCCTCAAATTCAGATTTACAGAAAAAAGAGCTTGAGCGCTTGATTATGGGAGCAGAACTTATTCACACTGCCGGTATGACGGTAAATGCCGGGCACGGATTGAACCTCGACAATCTGCCGGTGCTGATTCGTGAAGTTCCTCATTTGCAGGACATCAGCATAGGTCATGCACTGGTTTCAAAATCGATCTATTGGGGTCTCGAAAAAACGGTAAAGGAATACATAAAAATTTTAACCGATAAAAAGTGAGTATGAAATCTTGACAAAAAAAGAACACAAATCGGGTTATGCAGCCATTATTGGCAAACCAAATGCTGGAAAATCTACACTTATGAACCGCATTCTGGGAAGCAAGATTTCCATCACCACTCATAAAGCACAGACCACACGCCATCAAATTGTCGGTATTTTTTCTGATGATGACACTCAGATCATTTTTCTGGATACACCTGGCGTAATTACCCCAAAGTATGAACTTCAGCGTGCCATGATGAACACAGTGGAACGAGCCCGGGCCGATGCTGATGTGATTCTCTTTATTTACGATCCCTCCGACAGGCACCCAACAGATGAAGTGATTGAGCTTCTTCGGTCTATCAACAAACCGATACTGCTCGTGGTGAATAAAGTAGATTCTATCGATAAAAACGATGCAGAAAATAAAGCCGCGGAGCTCTCTGAAAAATTAAAGATTCGCTCTGTTCATTATGTTTCCGCACTCAGAGGTGATGGAATTGAAGAGCTTATGGAAAGTATTCGTTCTGTTATTCTACCCGGCCCGCCATTTTATCCAAAAGAAGATTTAAGTGAGCACCCACTTCGGTTTTTTGTTTCTGAGTTGATCCGCGAACAGGTTTTTCTGCAATTTCACGAAGAAATTCCCTACTCCTGCACTGTTGATGTGATTCAGTATAAGGAAGAAGAAGACATTGACCGAATCAGTGCGGATATCATTGTAAATCGCAAATCACAAAAAGGAATGTTGATAGGCAAAGGTGGTGAAGCAATCAAAAAACTGGGGATTAAATCACGTGAATCTATCGAGCAATTTCTCGGAAAACAGGTATTTCTCGAACTGCACGTAAAAGTGCGGGAAAAATGGCGCGAAAAAGAGAATATGGTGAGAAGTTTAGGATACTAATTAACGGAATCAATCCATTTTTATACTGATTGATTATTTTCGTGAATTTTTTAATTGTAATTACATTAACCAGATGTATCAACGTTATTTATTCAGTGTATTCATTCTGTTTTCACTCATTTTCTACAGTTGCAGTGACACATCATCCACTGTAGATCAGCCACCCGAAATTTTAACACAAGGCCGCTTTTCAGCCTTTATTGGTGAAGATTTTTCACTCATCATTGATACGGATGACCCGCAGGGATTGCCAGTTGAGGTTATCGCAAAGAACCTGCCACCCTGGCTTACCATTTTTCCCGAGGGGGCGCGTCTGTCCGGTTTACCCACTGAGATGGATGCAGGCCTGTATCAAATTGAAGTGGAGGCAACCAACGGAACTCACTCCTATTCTGCAACTATTCAGGTTCAGGTATTTGTTAACCAAACTGAGGCCACATTCCAGAATGCAATTGATGAAATGGTTCGAACCCGGACACCAGGATTACAGGGGTTAGCAGTAAGTGTAATTGATACAGATCAAAATTTGTATCGTGCATTTACCGGAACTCACGGATCAGGCTTTAATGCTCCGGCTGTTGACCATACAAATTTGTTCAGAGTTGCAAGTGTTACCAAACCGATGACAACAGCAATCGTACTAAAACTGGTAGAAGAAGGTGTACTGAGTTTGGATGATAAGCTTGCAGATCATTACGAAACACTGCTTCCAAATTCCGGCAGTATGACCATTCGCCAAATACTAAGCCATACTGCAGGGGTTTTCGATCACCTGAACTCCAACTCATTTTGGGGGCATCCATCATTTTCACCCACAAAAATTTGGACCGTTGACGAAATTGTTGAGTTTGCCAGAAATAACGGGCCTCTGTTTAGTCCCGGATCAGGTTATGGCTACTCCAATACTGCTTTTTATGTTTTGGGCGCTCTGATTGAAGAGGTCACCGGGTTAAATCTCAGTGATGCTTACACGCAATATATTTTCGAACCTCTAGGCCTCGAAAATATTTTGTACGACAATTTTTCTACATCATCAAATCCTATAGACGGACTCTCCCTTAACCCGCGTTCCTACGAATATCACCTGACCGCTGTATCATCAGCCGGAGCTATAGCTGCCAACCCCACTGATGTAGCAGAGTTTGGCAGAATGTTTTATGGCGGCCGATTTCTCTCGGATGAACTCACATCAAAACTGAATGAAAATATTGGAGCCGATTTTGGGGGACAAAATTACGGTTTGGGAACGAGAATCTGGGATATTGGCGGGATACCCCATCACGGGCATACAGGCGCTCTGTTGGATTACCGCAATATTTTGATGTACATCCCTGAAACCGACCTCACAATTTCCATTCACACTCAAGACGTACATTCCAACTGGTTTGTGCTGGTTGATGAAATTTTCGACTTTTCAATGAGCCACTTCAGTGCAGGTGCCGCCAAAGCTTTACCTTTTGTATACGGTTCAACACCAAGAGAATAATTGAATCTATAGAATCTGTTAAACCTCCATCATGAATACTGTAATGAAGCTGCTGATATCGATCGTAATTTGCCTCATTTCAGGCTTTAATCCGGCTAACGCACAAAACCCCGAAAGAGGTGACACCCGTATTGTTATCATTTCCGATATGAACGAAAGCTACGGTTCCACCCACTACGATGTTTTTGTTGATACAACACTGGCCTGGATTGAAAGATGGCAACCCGATGCGATTTTATCAGCCGGAGATTATATCGCAGGCCAGAGCCTTGCGCTGGACGAAGAAGATATACACGCCATGTGGGATGCTTTCGAAAAAATTATTGCGGCACCCATACGCACTATGAATATCCCCTTTGGAGTTACAATGGGGAATCATGATGCATCGCGCAGCGGCACATTCGATCACGAAAGAGAAATTGCTAAAAACTACTGGCTCCAAAACCCCCGGTTGCTGGATATGATGGATGGTGAGAACTATCCGTTCAACTACAGTTTTACGGTAAATGATCTTTTTGTGATGAGTTGGGATGCATCTTATTCAGTTATTTCTGACCTGGACAAAAAGTGGGTGACAGATCAACTGGCGAGTGATGAAGCAAGAAATGCCAGTTACAGAATTTTGATGGGGCACCTGCCCTTCTATGCAGTAGCTGAAGGCCGAAATCGTGAAGGAGAGATTCTGAGGAATGCTAACGAACTGTTTGCTATGGTGCGAGATGCAGGGCTCGATATTTACATCAGCGGGCATCATCACGCTTATTATCCGGCAAAAAAAGATGGAGTTCTGCTGCTCTCAGCCGGTGCAATTGGCAGCGGGCCCCGGCCACTATTAAACTCTGATTTGTCTGCTCGCCGAACCGTAACTCTGATAGATTTTTTTAAGAATTCCGAAGGCTTTGTTATTACTACCTTCGATCTTGAAAATAACCTGGAGGAAATTAATCCGGATGAACTCCCGGTGATAATTGAAGGCGTAAATGGAACTCTGAATCGCTATGGTCTCTCAGAGTGAATGATGTTTAGCTTGAATGCAAAGAAGCTTTATTGATCTTACATTTCAATATTTAACCAAATAAAAAAATTTTGCATTGTGTATGAAAAGAGTGTTATCATCTACGTAATGAAAAAATCAGAACAAAATATTACCTGTTTGATGTGTATGTACTGTTGTACGTAACACAGAGGGTATATTGATTTTATAAAAATTTTGATAAGCCCTCTGGTGACAGCAGGGCTTTTTTGTTATCCGTACTTCCGGATTTGTTCTTTAAAACATTGAACTCTTATCACGAAAGGTGGAGGGACAGGCCCTGCGAAACCTTAGCAACCGTCCCGACAAGTCAATTGTCGGGAGTCAGGTGCTAAATCCTGCCCGATTATGTAGAAATACGGAATCAGGGAAAGATGAGACGAAAGGCACTCAATTCACAAAGCCTCTTCTGAAAATCTTTCCCAAACAAGGATTTTCGGAAGAGGCTTTTTTTGTTTCAATACGATTTTATTCAACAAAGACACCTTAAAAAGATTTTGAAAAACACATTTACAAACTGGTTTGACAAGAAGATGAGGGCAACACCCGAACTTGCGGCGGAAACCGATTCTGTTGAAAAACTTCTGCATGAAATAAAAACCATAGCCATCGTGGGTATATCCAGAAACAGACAAAAAGACAGCCACTTTGTGGGGCGTTACCTCCAGAAAGCCGGATATACCATCTATCCCGTAAATCCCGGAGCTGATGAAATATTGGGAGTAAAAGCCTATCCCGATCTGAAATCTATTCCGGACACAATTGATGCGGTTGATATTTTTGTAAAACAGGAATATGTGCCACAAATAGTGGATGAAGCACTTGAAGTAAAACCCAAAGCAATTTGGCTTCAACTTGGGGTAGGAAGCCACAAATCTGAAATCGAAAAGGCCCGAAAGGCAGGAGTAAACATGGTTCAAAACAGGTGTATGAAGGTCGATCATCAGTTTTTAATTCGCGATAAAAACGGATGACCGGCCGCTTCTGACTTCTACATACTTACAGCCCAAATATCAACTCAACTACTAAAACAGATACCACAATGAGCAATAACGGACAAGAAAAAAACTACAAATTCGAAACACTGCAGCTTCATGCAGGCCAGGAACCAGACCCAACAACAGGATCACGAGCAGTTCCCATCTATCAAACAACGTCGTATCAATTCAATGATACCGAACATGCTGCTACTCTTTTTGCACTGAAAGATTTTGGTAACATCTACACGCGCATCATGAATCCAACAACGGATGTGTTTGAAAAGCGTATCGCAGCTCTTGAAGGGGGAGCAGCAGCAGTGGCAACATCATCCGGCCAGGCAGCACAATTTTTAGCAGTAATAACACTTGCCCAGGCAGGTGATAATATTGTATCCACTCCGAATTTATATGGCGGTACCTACAATCAATTTAAGGTTACCCTTCCACGGCTTGGTGTTGATGTGAAATTTGTTGGTGGTGATGACTCTCCTGCAGATTTTGAAGCCGCCATCGACGAAAATACAAAAGCGATCTATGTTGAAAGTATAGGTAACCCGAGAGGCAACGTCCCCGATTTTGAAGGTATTTCAGCAGTAGCGAAAAAACACGGTGTAGCACTCATCGTGGATAACACCTTTGGTGCAGCAGGTGCCATTGCACGCCCAATTGATCATGGTGCAAATGTTGTAGTACAATCTGCTACAAAATGGATTGGCGGCCACGGCACAAGTATTGGCGGTGTAATCGTCGATGCAGGAAACTTTGACTGGGGAAATGGCCGTTACCCTCTCTTTACAGATCCTGCGCCGGGTTATCATGGTCTGAATTTCTGGGAAGTGTTTGGCTCAGACGGTCCATTTGGAAATATCGCTTTTGCAATACGCGCTCGTGTTGAAGGCCTCCGTGATGTAGGCCCTGCTATCTCACCGTTTAACAGTTTCCTGCTACTCCAGGGTCTTGAAACCCTTTCTTTGCGCGCAGAGCGTCATACAGAAAATGCGCAGAAACTGGCTGAATGGCTTCAAACACAGGATGCTGTTTCGTGGGTTAACTACACCGGTTTACCGGATCATTCACATCATGAAAACGGCAAAAAATATCTGCAAAACGGGCGATTTGGAGCCGTGCTTACATTTGGTGTGAAAGGCGGGTATGATGCTGCGCGGGAGTTCATCGAAGGCGTGGAGCTGGCCAGCCACCTGGCCAATGTTGGGGATGCAAAAACACTTGTTATTCATCCATCATCAACCACTCATCAACAGCTTTCTGCTGATGAACAGGCTTCAAGTGGTGTAAAGGAAGACCTGATTCGTGTATCGGTTGGAATTGAACACATCGATGATATTATCGCTGACTTTGAGCAGGCTTTCAGCAAGATTAAGGTAAACGTTTAGCAGTACCTTGCAACCATCTATCAAATAATCCGGTTCCTCTATATGGAACCGGATTTAAAAAAATCAATACCGAATGGTTATATCGGAAGAGCATTGAGCATAAAATCAGTACAAGACTCGCAACTTTATCATCATTAAATGAATCAAGGTATCATTAAATCAAAGCTGGACGAACCATTTATTACCGAATCGGGGCATTGTTTTATTAATGCTGATGTAGCCTATAAAACATGGGGCAAACTGAACGCTTCGAGGGATAATGTAATCGTGATCTGCCATGCGCTTACAGGCCATGCCGCCGCAGATGAATGGTTTCCTGGGTTAATTGGCAATGGCCGAGTGGCTGATCCGGCCAAAAGTTTTATCATCTGCATTAATATTCCCGGAAGTTGTTACGGCTCTATAGGGCCTTGGACCATAAACACAGAAACCGGCACCCCTTATAAAAACAATTTTCCTGCCATTACCATCAGGGATATGGTGAAGTTTCAACAGCTTCTGCTTGATCAGCTTGATATAAGGGGTATTGAGTTGATTATAGGAGGATCTCTGGGTGGAATGCAGGCTCTGGAGTTTATAATCGTGGATAACCGTATTAAATCTGCAGCACTAATTGCCATGGGTAAATCTCATACACCCTGGGCAATTGGCATCAGCCATGCACAGAGATCGGCCATTTACAGTGATCTGAAATGGAAAAATGGTGATTACGAACGAAATGATGCCCCCTATCAGGGAATAGCCGCTGCCCGGATGATGGCAATGATAACTTATCGTACGCCGGAAGATTACAATCGAAAATTTGGCAGAAAGCTTCAGAACGAAGACGGGCAGTTTCAGGTGGAATCGTACCTGAATTACCAGGGAGATAAACTGGCTAAACGATTTGATGCCCTTAGCTATGTTTCTCTTACAAAATCGATGGATACGCATGATGTAGCCCGGGAAAGGGGATCTGCAAAAGAGGTTTTAAGCAACATTTCCATTCCAGTAGCTGTGATTGGAATCAACTCCGATCATCTCTATCCCGTTTACGAACAGAAAGAGCTTGCCGCCCTGCTTAATAATGCAACATACAATGAAATAACCTCAGATTACGGCCATGATGCATTCCTGATAGAGTTTGAACAACTCAATGAAATTATCGAACCCTTTTACAACAAACACCGAAACAGACTGGAAAAAAATGACACAGTTAAAAGCCTTTAAAAATCCCACTCCACAAAAAGCTGAGAAAGTGAAAAAATTATTTATAGCGGGGGTTGGTGCCGTAGGTAACACACTTTTGAAACAGGTTTCAAAATATGGAACTGAAAAATCGCTTCGTGTGCTTGGTGTGTGCAATAGCAAACATACTCTGTGGTACGATCGGAGCCAGAGTAGTTACTCTCTCAAAAATCTCCTCAGAGCACCGCACAGAGACTGGGATGAAATTATTGAAAAGCTATCAACCTATGAAAAGGGCTCTGTTATCTTTGTTGATTCAACCGGGAGCCCAGAAGTGGCTGAGCTATACCCCAGGTTTCTAAAAAACCACATCCATGTGGTAACACCAAGTAAACTGGCGAACACCCAGAGCCAGGAAAAATTCGACCTGCTTCATCACTGTGCAGCTGAAAATGGAGTACAGTTTCTGTATGAAACCAATGTTGGAGCCGGTTTACCACTGATTTATGCCATAAAAAACCTGCAGTATACAGGTGATAAAATCATTGAAATAAGCGGGGTTGTTTCCGGAACAATGACTTACCTGTTTTCAGAGCTTGATAAAGGTAAAAGTTTCAGTGAGTCCGTAATTCAGGCAAGAACTCTCGGATATGCCGAGCCCGATCCGCGGGACGATCTTTCCGGTGAAGATGTAGCCAGAAAATTTTTGATTCTTGCGCGAATTTGCGGTCTCTACATAGAAAGGGATGAACTGGAGGTTGAATCACTGATTCCGCAGAAACTTAAAGATGTTAATTCCGTTACCTTCCTTGAAGAACTGCACAAATTTGATGATGAGTGGAAAAACAGGCTTAAGGAAGCCAATGATAACGGCAATACACTCAGATATACAGGCATTCTGAAAGATGGCAAGATAAAGGTGGGAATTCAAACTGTGCCAAAATCCTCATCGATTGGGCAGCTTACAGGCACTAACAACTTACTGAGTATTAAAAGCCGGCGATATTTCGACCAGCCTTTGATTATACAGGGACCGGGTGCCGGCAAAGAGGTTACTGCAGCCGGTATATTAGCTGATATCTTAAGTATTTAACCAAATGAATAAAAAAACCCCGGCTTGCGGGGTTTTTATTTTTAATGATAGTTATTGACCATCAATAATTAGAGGCAACTCTTTCGCACTTACACTCATATTTTGAGTTACATCAAATGCCTGGCCACCGGGCTCGTGATTTCCAACAAATTTGAACCTCCAGGTTCCACTCCATTTAAAAAATGCCGTTCCATCCTCCTGAAGATCGAACGCCTGATTCGCCTGAACAATTAATCCTTGCGGACTATAACTGATAGACGCATTATTTGGATTTGTAACCACGATCTCTACCAGCCTTACGCGAACATTGGATGAAGCTCTGAAACGAATTCCGGGATCTCCGCCTACCAATGTTGTTTGCAGTGAACTGATATTAAAAGATGGGGCTAACGGTCCTTCATCTACTGGTGCTGTAGTATTATCATCGCTACAACTTAATACCAGAAATGGTACTAAAAGAAGAGCAACTATAATGTTCAATACTCTCTTTTTACTGTTCATAACTCCTCCGGTTTAAGTTCAATAAAAAGTATTTTTACCTCTCTTTATCTAATTAAATTTACGTATTCAGCTACATAAAAAAACATGCTAAATCTAATTATTATTAACTATACTCGAGACCTTATGGAGTTATTTTTATTTCACTTTGCATTTTTTTTTGAGAGTAAATACAAGTCTTGAATAAAAAAAAAGTCTCATGCTGTTCACAACATGAGACTTTTTACGCTGTTTTCACCAAATATTTAGTTAGAACATTACTCCTACTGCAATACTGAATCCACTGTTTCTTACTTTAAAATCGAAGTTTATATCATCGAAATCACCCCCGTTTAGTTCATCATCAAACAGGTCATTATCAAAGATATTGGAGAGGCCGTAGTCGTATCTGGCTTCAACAAAGAAGTTGCCAAAATTGGCACCTACTCCAAACAGAAGGCCGTAACTAATATCCTTCACCTCATCAGAAATGTCTTCGGTTACATCGCCAAACTCTGCTTTGGCATCCAGCAGGTACCCAATATAACCACCGGCTGTCAAAAACGGTGATACATTTCCGTCGAGCGGGATATTCACCTTCAAAAGCAATGGCACATCTATATAGCTTAGCGTAACATCTTCATCACTGAAATCTACAAGATCATCGCTGTCGGATTCGGAACCACCTTTCTGTACAAAATTGATTTCCGGTTGAATGGATAAAAACTCATTTAAAGGTTTCTCCATAAATATACCGCCATGGAAACCCATGCGAGTGCCGCTATCGAATGTTTCAGTTTCACTAAAACCCATAAAATCAACGCTGAGTTCACCGCTAATTTTGTAGAAGGTTAATCCGCCTTTCAGGCCAAACCTGGTATCCTGAGCCTGCAAATTAGTAAACGTGAAAGCAAGTAAACCTGCTATGATAAATGCTGGTAATAGTTTTTTCATATCTCTGTATTCTATTTTATGTCTGTTATTTTTGATTGATGATTATTTATTCATCTTCTACTTATCTACACGAGAATTTCTGCAATATCAGATCATTGTTTTATCACAACCAAAAAAAAAGACGCCCCACTTTATACCACAATCATTTAAATGGAATAATATCTGCCCTTATTACAGTTAAAACTGAACTTTTTTTAAGAGGCACTGCACTTCATTCATTTTTCTTTCAGTTTGTTCTTGACAAAATAGGGGTCAATAGGGTACATTGTGGGGAGAAGTGGGGGATAGTGGGAGAAATTGTCTGTATTTCCGATAAAGACTATCCTGAAGAATTTTTAGCAATCAAAAACAGAGATCCTCGTGCCAAGCTTCAAAGGGCAATATGAACACAGTGTAGACAACAAAGGCCGTGTTGCTTTCCCGGCTAAGTTGC
>SLGA01000136.1 GCA_007123985.1 Balneolaceae bacterium
TCGGTAACAAAAACATTTTCACAGCTGTGCACCTGGTTCCATTTATTCAGAATGGATGTCTTGGGATCTTTACCCATTCGTACACCGCCCATCTCGTGAATATCAAGTCCGGGTGCCTGGTTATTATCAGCAACGGTAATGTTTTTCGCTCCAACTGCCTCCAGTATTTCTGCACCTTTTTCCTGGAAATCATACATCATTTTCACGTCGTTTTCGGAATAGTCGATAGAGATTACAAGCTGCGGAAAACCCCATCTGTCGGTTTCTGTTTCGCTGAGGCGTACATGATTATCAAACCTGGGAACTACCTCGCCCGACATCCGGCCACCTATGCGCCAGCTTCCGGGTGTCTGCAGCTCTTCAATCAAATCTTTCCCGATATTCGGTGATCGTACCCCGCGATTCCATCCGGGTCTGTTTGCGTTGATGGAGATGTGATATCTGCCCTGAAAATCGGCATCGTTCTCCTGCCCGAAAACATTCCTGAATGGCGGAATAATCGGCCCGGTTGGCCGGCGGCCATAAAAATATTTGTCATCAAAACCATCAATCGTGGCGCTCATCCGGCCGCGATAGTTGTGAAAGCCGATGTAATGCCCCAGAACACCGCTGTCGTTCCCAAGTCCGTTCGGGAATCGGTCTGATGTGCTGTTCAGCAGTATCATATTTGAGTTGATACATGCCGCATTCACGAATACAATACGGGCATAAAATTCTGTCATTTCAAGCGTGTTTGCATCAACTACTCTTACACCTGTTGCTTTGCCTTTGTCCTCATCGTAAATAATAGAGTGTACAACAGAGTGTGTACGGATGGTGAGATTTCCTGTGCGTTCTGCCCAGGGAAGTGTAGATGAGTTTGAGCTGAAATAGGCCCCGTAGGGGCAACCACGCTGGCACAATGTCCTGGAAACGCATAAACCCCTGCCCTGCTGGCGATGGATATCTTTTACTTCCGTTAGATGAGCACATCGGCCCTGAATAAAAAAGCGGTCATTAAATGCTTTCTCTACCTTCTCTTTCATGTGTTTTTCAACACAATTGAACTCATACGGTGGTAAAAATTCCCCGTCCGGAAAATGCTCAAGACCGTCTTTGTTTCCGCTCCATCCTACAAATTTTTCTACTTCAGAGTACCACGGAGCCAGATCATCATACGTTATGGGCCACTCGATACCGTAGCCATCGCGGCCGGGGGCTTCAAAATCGTACTTACTCCATCGCTGGCAGCCGCGAGCCCACACCAGGGATTTTCCACCTTCCTGATAGCTGCGAATCCAGTCAAATGGTTTTTCCTGGATGTAAGGTTGTTCTTCATCTTTTACAAAGAGATGCTCGGTGGTTTTGTCGTATGCGTAACAGCGGGCAATAATCGGGTTTCGCTGAAGCATCTCTCGCGGTAAACGACCGGCATTATCAATTTCCCAGGGATCGAGAGTTGCGGTTGGGTAATCACCGTGTTTTAACGGGCGCCCTCTTTCAAGAACCAGCGTTTTAACCCCTTTATCACAAAGTTCTTTGGCAGCATAACCACCACTCATTCCTGAACCAATTACAATGGCATCAAATGTTCTTTCTTCCCTGGTTTTACCAATAAACTTCATCTGTATTACGCTTATATTTTTTTCGTATTAATCATTCAACAGCGGTTTTTTTCGTCAAATTTTGCAATCCTGCCGACTGAAAATAGATCAAATAGATTTAGCACCAAAATGAACACTCCATTTCATTTTAATCATAAGGTATTCAACATTAAAAATTACTGCCGGATACCCGGAAACCAAGTTTTTGTATTCTCAATGTAAATTTTATCAACTACTTCTTTCGGAAGATGCAACGCCCTGAATTCCATTCCAGGCAGTTTCGGTGCTGTCATTAGGCCATCATACGTAAAAAATTTCCAGTGCCTCTGATAATTCTCTGTTGTGGCATCGCGTATTTGCTGATCTGTTCTGAGAGTTTGATCCGTAAGCTCTGCGCCAAAATAGGGTTTCGGGCCATAATTGGAGTCATCGGTGGCGTAGATCAGTCGGTCCTGGTATTTGATGAAAAAATCGCGGACTTTTTGCCAGTCAGTTACGGCCTGATACTGAAAATGAGAGATACGCTCGGCCATGTCAACGGCAAGATTGGGGAACTTGTCAAGACGTTTTGCAAGTTCATCCACATCATACTCAAGGCTTGCCAGGTGTGCACCCACATATCGCAAATTCGGATGTTTCTCCAGCATATTTTCCACCGCCCTGATGTGATCTCCGTGCGATAAAAATTCCGGATGGAGATACATGTGATATTGGGGATTTTCACTGTAATATTGCCTGTCTCCTCCAACTGTCATCTCCTCAAGTGGCAGCCAACAGTTTAAAGGCTCGCCAATGTGGCCGATCAGCGTGATATTATTATCGGCGATAAACTGTATGATGGGATCGAATTTCGGATCATCGATCTGTACAAAATCTCCATTTGGTTTTCGCACTTCCATACCAATACTTTTTCTGATTTTTATAGCCACAGCACCATTCTGAAATGATTGGCTCATGTGAGCAATAGCCTCGTCCACCCATCCTTCATCATTAAATCTGTAGGGATTCCACAGGGTTGTTGTCAAAAAAAGATCTTCAGGATACGTCTCCATCAGTTGCAGTGTGTGCTTCTCCTGGTCAGTAATGGAAATTTGACGGGTTCTGTTGGGAGATGAAGAGATAAAAGAGAGAAGCTTAAAATTATCCTCAATCGATTGATCGATGTATGTGGTATTATCTCCGTGAAGATGCACATGCGAATTGAATTTTGGCACGGTTACGTAATCGTCCTGAGTGTAAAATTCGCCCTCATTTTCTTCCGTATTTGAACAGGCCTGAAGTATAAGCAGACCAGTAAATATGCTTAGCAGAGTTTTAGTGAACACAGAACTGTTCGATTTTATTTTTTCCATTCGATTCATATTGGTTTATCTGCTTTTCTGATCAAACCGGCTTAATGCCTGTGTTTCCACCCTGTTCAAGTTCAATATCCATTAAACGCCCGTTTGATTGCCAGTTACCGGCCGTGAAATCGGGTACGTTTATGGGGCGGCCATTATTCGCAACTGACCATTCACTCAGGGGGGCGATCACGCTCCACAACACACCGTCGTACACAGATATATCGAGTGGTATTCCGTTGCGAAGACAATCCACAAGGCGCCAGCTCATCAGCGTGTCTATACCGCCATGGCCGCCAATTTGCCGTGCGATATCGCCTACACGTTTGCTGATTTCCGGCTTATACAGTTCCTGAAGTTCAGCAAATTCCGCATCATTCACCCAGCCGCCGTAACTTCTGGAAAATCGGGGTGGTCTGTTCTGGATGATGCCGTTTGTTCCGCTCAGAAGATCAAAACGCACACCGGGGCGAGGCGAGGTAACATCGTGCTGAAGCATAATCGTACGCCCCTTTTTTGTTTTGATGATACTGGTATTCATGTTCCCCCTAAAGCTCACCCCAACAAATGGTTCGAAAGCGGGATCTTCCGCTGCCAGTTCTTTTGCTGTTTGTCCCATCATAAAATCATTCGATGAGACCGATACCAGATAATCCATCTGATCACCATTATTGATATCCATCGCCTGGCAAAGTGAACCCAGCCCGTGAGTAGGATACAAATTTCCGTTACGCGTTGCGTTCTCTTTTAGCCGCCACATGTTGTGGTATCTGTGCGTAAAGTTGTGCGACCGCATCAGGTCGTGAATATATGCTCCCTCGCCATGTATAATTTCCCCGAGAAATCCATCGCGAGCCATGTTGAGTGCCATCATGTTGAAATCGCCATAGTTCGGGTTCGACATCATCATGCAGTGCTTGCGTGTTCTTTCTGATGTTTCTACCAGTTTCCAACACTCTTCAACCGTAACGGCGATCGGTACTTCCACAGCTACATGCTTTCCCTGTTCCATGGCGTAAATAGCCTGTGGTGCATGCAAGTGCCATGGTGTACCGATGATAATCAGATCAATATCATCCTGTTCACACAGTTTTTTCCATTCGTCTTCGTGACCGGAGTAGAGTTCCGGATTATACCCAAAGTGACTGATTGATTCTGCCGCTTCCCGGGTTCTGTCGGGTTCCAGATCATTTAACGCCCTTATTTCAACACCTTCAATCTGTGCCAGTCTGCGCATATTCCCGGAACCTCTGCCGCCAAGGCCAATAGCCCCTATTCTTACCACATCGATTGCGGGTGCGGCGTAGCCGTGCATATTAAACTGTGGGGTGTACTGCTTGTTTGCCTGCTCTTCTATGTGCGCTAAACGGCTTTCAGCTTCTGCCCGGTTTGAACAACCGCTCAATAGACCGGCACCCATTAAACCCAAAGACCCTGCA
>SLGA01000147.1 GCA_007123985.1 Balneolaceae bacterium
GATGATGAAGTGCGCCTGGCTAAAGAAATTCAAAAAGGATCCCAGCGGGCGCTCGAAGAACTTACGAAAGCCAACTTGCGATTTGTTGTTTCCGTTGCGAAACAGTATCAAAATCAAGGTCTTTCACTCGGAGATTTAATTAATGAAGGTAACCTTGGACTGATTAAAGCAGCGAAGCGTTTCGATGAAACCCGTGGTTTTAAATTTATTTCTTACGCCGTTTGGTGGATTCGGCAGTCCATTCTCCAGGCACTTGCAGAACAGAGCCGTATTGTACGCCTTCCGCTAAACAGGGTGGGGGCTTTAAACAAAATCGGGAAAGAGCTCTCTAAACTTGAGCAGGAATATGAACGAGTACCTTCTGCCGCAGAGCTTGCAGAAAGTCTCGAGATGACAGTTTCTGAAGTAGCGGATACGTTGAAAATCTCTGGACGCCATCTCTCTATGGATGCTCCGTTTGCACAAGGTGAAGACAATCGGCTTCTTGATGTACTTGAAAACGAAGAAATTCCGGATCCCGATAACGATCTGATGGGCGAGTCTCTCAAGGTTGAAATTGAACGGGCACTATCCAAACTCACAAAAAGGGAGGCCGAAGTGATCAGGCTCTATTTTGGAATTGGTCGCGAACATTCGCTAACACTCGAAGAGATTGGTGAACGGTTCGATCTAACAAGAGAACGTGTAAGACAGATCAAAGAAAAAGCACTCCGGAAACTGCGGCACCACAACAGAAGTGCCGCACTTCGAGCCTATCTTGGATAAAATTTTAAAGCCGGTTT
Organism: Balneolaceae bacterium; assembly: GCA_007123985.1. Lineage (GTDB taxonomy): Bacteria > Bacteroidota > Rhodothermia > Balneolales > Balneolaceae > Rhodohalobacter. The sequence continues at coordinate 783 of SLGA01000147.1, forward strand.
TTACCGGCTTTTTTTTTGCTTGTACATTTTGGTACTGTGCTTTTGTGTTTCATTCACATGAATATGTGATTTGCCTGTAAGTAATAAGTTATTAGCTTACCAAGATGTGCTACAGAACAATTTTTATAGCTGTTTTTCTGTTTCTTGCTGGATTGGTTCATACTGTTCAGTCTCAGTATCTTCCGTTTCGTACATATTCCATAGAACTCGGGCTCAGTGAGTCTGTAGCACACACCCTTGTGCAAGATAACAGAGGGTATATATGGGTAGGTACGGGGTTTGGCCTCAACCGTTTTGATGGAAACTCCTTTAAACAATTCTACGAAAGTGATGGCTTGCCGAACAACAGAATCCACTCACTTTTTCAGGATCAGAACCAAACCATCTGGGTTGGAACCGAGACGGGGCTCTCAATTCTTCTTGGGGATTCGCTTGTAACTCCGGAGGAAGTACTCCCGCTGAATAACTACTCAATTCTCGATATCTATCAGGATTTGGATGGAAATTACTGGTTTGGTACAGACGGTAATGGAGTGTGGAGATTAGATTCAGCCGGCGATCTTATATCGATTGATGAAAAATATGGATTGCCCGTTGAACGGGTACGTGCTATTCGGCAAACCAGTAACGGTGAAATTTGGATAGCTTCAAGAGAGATGCTTGTAAAACTGTATGAGGATGAGGCAGAATACTTCAGGGGTGATCATGGATTTTTAGATTTACGAATCAGAACGGTTGAAATTGATGAGTTTGACAGGGTTTGGATTGCTACAACAGGAGGGCTTTTTTTATATGAAAATGATGAGATTACTCATTTCGACTATCAACACGGACTAAATGACAACAGACTTCATTCTATTACCGTGGAGGATTATGACAGAATATGGCTTGGTACAGAAAGCGGTATTTCCCTGTTTAACGGAGATAATTTCCGAAATTTTACCGGGAGTGATGGTGTTCCGGCGGTAATCATCTATGCATCAATGATGGATACCGAAGGAAATATCTGGTTTGGAACCCTTGGCGGAGGTATCACAGTGTTGACAGGTGAACTGTTTGAGAGCTACGATATAGACAACGGGCTTACAAATAACGTTGTAACCGGTTTTGAGGAAGACTCCGAAGGAAATATATGGATTGCCACTTACGGCGGCGGAGTGTTACGGTATGACGGTGAGAATTTTACAGTTTTTCGCGAACAGGACGGTTTGATTGATGATAAAGTTTATGTGATCTACAACGACAGCCGGAATCGCCTTTGGATTGGTACAAGAGATGGTATTAGCATTTATGAAAACGGTCAGTTTCGAACGATATCTGAAGAAGATTTCCCGTTTCAAATCATAAGAAAGATTAAAGAAGATCCCGAAACGGGTGAATTCTGGATTGCAACATACAGCGATGGAGTCATCAAACTAACGGATCAGGGGTATGTGCAATATCATTTGGGTAACGGTTTTCTGCATAATACTGTTATGGATATTAAAAGGGATGAAGATGGGAACTACTGGTTTGCAACGTACGGCGGAGTGGCGATATTCGATGGCCATGAGTTCACAGAAATAACCATTGCAGACGGGTTGCCCAGCAATGGTGTAATACATATACATATGGATCACAATGGCAACCGGTGGTTTTCTACGTTTAATGGTGTAGCAAGGTACGATGGGGAGCAAGTTCGAAGACTTCCTGAAGCGGGGCAGACAGAAACAATCTCCTATTTCACCATTCAGGATAATGACGACAGATTCTGGGTTGGAACAAACGTTGGTCTCTATAACATTCAGCCCGATGTTTTACTGAATTCGGTTATAGTTGAAGAACGTCTTAGAGCATTCAGGCTTTATAATCGTAACCAGGGCCTCATTGCAAATGAGTTAAACGCAGGAGCTTCGTTTGTGGCAAGTGATGGGTCTATGTGGCTTGGAACGGTTGAAGGGCTGAGCCGCTTTTGGCCCGATAGAATCAGAGAAAATGAGGCTGCTCCCGGGTTGGAATTTGAAGAGATCCTTGTAAGTGGCAGAGAGGTGAATCCAAATCGTAAATATCAGTTTAATCATGATCAAAACTTTGTTCAATTTACCTATACAGGTTTGAGTTATGAAGCACCGGATCAGATCTTTTATCAATACAAAATGCACGGACTGGATGAAGGGTGGCAAATGACCCGCGAGCGTACCATACGTTACCCGTCACTCTCACCAGGTGAGTACCATTTTGAGTTACGCGCTTATAATGCAAATGGTGTAATGAGTGCCAGAACGGCTGACTTTGGATTTAAAATATTTCCACCTTTCTATTTTCAATGGTGGTTTGTCTTATTGATTTTACTACTGTTTGTTGCAATTGTACTCTTTTCAATACGGTACTTCAGGGTTTCAAAACAGGTTGATATAGAAAGAATGCGTGTACAAATAGCCAGTGATCTGCATGATGATGTTGGATCTTCACTAACAGAACTGGCCCTTCAAACCGATTTTTTACAGGCAGGCGAACTAAGCGACGAAGTGAAACAGACACTTAAACAACTGGGTGCTCACAGTAGAAAAATAGTAAACAGTCTCGATGATATTGTGTGGTCTATTGATGCCAGAAATGATACAGCCGGTGATCTTACCGACCGTATGCAGGATTACGTAAACCAAATGTTTGTGAACAGTGAGGTTGAGGTACTGTACAATTTTGATCAACTAAGAATGGATGAAAAGCTTCCTGTAGATGTGAAAGAAAATGTATATCTGATATTTAAAGAGTCGATAAACAATGTGGTTAAACACTCCAATGCCACTAAAGTGCAGATCACTTTTTCATTTTCCGGAAAAACCTATGAACTTAAAATTGTGGATAACGGCACAGGTTTAAACGGAAGCCGAAAATCGGGGCAGGGTTTAAGGAATATTAAAATGAGAGCAGAAAGAATTGGCTCCAGCGTTGACATCTATTCAAACGGTGGGTTTACAGTTAAGGCAACAGGATCTATAAAATAATAAGAGGATCATTATGATTGAGATTGGAATAGTAGAAGACAATGTGAAAATCAGAAACCTGATTCAGCGCTATCTGGACATGCAGGAGACCATGAGCTGCAAAGTTGCAGTAGATTCGGTAGAAGAGATGCTCGATCACCTCGAAAATAATGAAGCTCCGGGTGTTCTTTTGATGGATATTCAGTTGCCGGGAATGTCGGGTATAGAAGGTATTGGAATCATCAAAAAGAAGTACCCGGACATAGAAATCATTATGCTCACCATCTATCACGATTCACATAAAATTTTTGATTCACTTGTTGCCGGGGCATCAGGTTATTTGCTGAAGCATACTTCACTACCTGAAATTAAGGAGTCTATCGAAACATTGATTGATGGTGGTGCTCCTATGTCGCCTCAAATAGCCAGGAAGGTAATCCAGCATTTCAATAAACCAGAACCTCAAAAAAATCCTGAAAGTAATTTAACATCACGAGAACAAGATATAGTAAACGGATTGGTGGATGGTTTAAGCTACAAGTTGATTGCTGACCGGTTCGATATTTCAATTGATACGGTTCGGGCACATATCAGAAATATTTACAA
>SLGA01000306.1 GCA_007123985.1 Balneolaceae bacterium
GTATGACTAAAACGTATTACAATCCCGATGACCTGAAGAAATTTGGTAATGTAGGCGAATATCAGCAAGAACTCGCTGACAAATTTTTCGACTACTATGGCAGTGTATTCGCCGACAGCGCACTTACATCAAAAGAGAAAGCGCTTATTGCGCTGGCTGTTGCCCATGCCGTGCAGTGCCCGTATTGCATAGATGCCTATACCGAAGAAAGCCTTGAAAAGGGGTATTCCGAAGAACAGATGATGGAAGCCGTTCACGTAGCTACTGCCATCCGCGGCGGTGCATCACTGGTACACGGGGTGCAGATGATGAATAAAGTGGATAAGCTTAGTATGTAGTATGACGAGTCTTGAGTCTTGAGTCTTGAGTCTTGAGTCTTGAGTCTTGAGAAAGATATTTTTTAATTAATCAGACAAAACACCTTTTTCACTTTTCACTTTTCACTTTTCACTTTTCAAAAACTATGAAGTCCCTTCTTGCACAGAGCCATTCACTATCAGATCCCAACGTTCAACTCGATGTGATCAATAATCACAACGAAACGATCAAGAGCCTTGATAAATTTGAATCAAAACTTGATGACATCGGGTTGTTTCCCCTCAAACCCACAGGCATCGAAATTTTCCAGATCAATGTTGGCTATATGTGCAACATGACCTGCAAACATTGCCACGTGGATGCCGGTCCCGATCGAAAAGAGATCATGACGAAAGAGACGCTCCAATATTGTCTCGATGCACTGAAGGATAGCGAAATTGAAACCGTTGACCTTACCGGTGGCGCTCCGGAGATGAATCCCCACTTCCGTTGGTTTGTGGATGAAGTTGCAAAAATAGAGAAACATATCATCGTCCGGTCGAACTTAACTATTCTCGACACACGAAAATTTGAGGATCTGCCGAAGTTTATGGCTGATCGCGGAGTGGAAATCACCTGCTCCCTCCCCTTCTACAGCAAACGCCGTACCGATTCACAGCGCGGTGAAGGCACGTACGATAGATCAATGAACGTTCTTAAAATTCTGAATGAAATCGGTTACGGAAAAGCGGAAACCAGCCTGTTGCTAAATCTTGTTTACAATCCTGTTGGTGCTTTCTTACCGCCGGATCAGGAATCCCTCAAGCAGGACTACAAGGAGCGGCTGTGGAACGATCATGGTATTGTTTTTAATGATCTTTTTACCATAACGAACCTGCCCATCAGCCGATATCTAAACTTTCTTGTGATGAGCGGCAATCTGGAAGAGTACATGGAAAAACTAATCACATCCTTCAACCCTTCTGCGGCAATGGGAGTAATGTGTCGCAACACCATTTCCATCGGTTGGGACGGCTCCCTTTATGATTGCGATTTCAACCAGATGCTCAAATTGAAAACCAATCATGGTGCACCGGATCACATTAAAAACTGGGACATCAAAAAACTGAACAGCCGTGAAATTGTGGTAAATCAGCACTGCTTCGGGTGTACAGCCGGGGCCGGTAGCAGTTGTGGCGGAGCAGTTACCTAACAATGGACGAGCGGGAGTTTTCGGTGTTCGACGGGCAGTATTTCTTCTTCTTAAAAGATCACGTACAGTATGAAGATTAGTCCCGTTATAATCAAAATTACAGCTACTGAACGTACTATTTTTTTTGATTTTAAAATACCGAATCGTACAATTGTTTCAGGTGTGGCAAACGGATAGCGCCAAAGCACAGCTCCTGTAAAAACCAACAGAGCTAAAGCTGAAAAAAGTATCTCGCTATCGGGCCTTGAAAATACAACCTGAATTATGATAAACAATGTTATAAACAACGGCAGGCCTGCAATACCGACCAAAAACCGCTTTTCGTTCTTTTTCACCTCTTGAAAGTACGAACGTGTCAGCTCTTCGAATTTCGGGATCACCATCATCTCTTTCACACCCGAAAACGTTTCAACCTCTATTCTCTTCAGGTTAACAGAAGACTCCCCCGACCAGATACATCTTTTTTCTTTATCATCAATCATCTGCCTTCTTCCAAAATTTTCTGATTCCTGTTTTAGCTTTTGTAACATCGATATTTTTCTGCTCAGTTTAGCTGAAAATACCCTCTCGAATTTCGCTAAAAATTCGTCAATTCCAATAGCAAGCTTTCCCCTTTCAGATTGAAATTCATCTTATTTTAAACAGATAAACAACAGGATAAATCAGGCAGAAACCAATCGCTTAAAAACATGAGAATCTAAACGTTAGTAAATATATTTCACCAATTGGAGAAACCCTGTTTACCCGAGAATATGTAAGAACTGTGAAATATGTAACCTTTATTTTTTGAAACATAAGTGAAGTCACTAATTAATGGTTATGTTCTAAGACTAAGGCAGACAAGAATGAATCGAATTTTTCGGTTCAAAATATGTTCAAAATAAAATGAATCACGTCAGTTAATCAAAAACACTTCTTTCACTTAGTTAAATTCACAAATCAGGTGATAGTTTTGTTTAACCTAATTTCAGCAACATGAAACTATATATAAAATATATGGTTAGCTTGCGATGTAAGATGTTTGTCAAAAGTGAGCTGGAAAAACTTGGGATAAAACCTGCGGTCATTGAACTTGGTATGGTTGAAATACACGAAAACCTAACTGAAGATCAGCGCAAAGTTTTTAATGAAAATCTGAAGAAATTGGGCCTTGAACTGCTGGATGATAAAAAGAACATCCTGGTAGAAATGATCAAAGCTTTGATAATAGAAATGGTTCACCACTCTGACGAAGTGCCCAAAGTGAACGATTCGGATTATATCAGCGAGAAACTAAATTACGACTACACCTATCTATCCAACACCTTTTCAGAAATAAAAGGAATGACCATTCAGCAGTATATAATCCATCATAAAATTGAAAAAGTGAAAGAGCTTTTATTGTATGATGAGCTGAATCTCACTGAAATTGCTTACCGATTACACTACAGCAGTGTTGCACATCTGTCTAACCAGTTCAAAAAGATTACAGGCTTAACACCCTCTTACTTTAAAACATTGAAGCATAAAAGGTTGAGAAATCTGGAAGATATTTAATCTCGATCTTCATACCGTCGATGCAGTTTATTGCACGTAAATCCCGTCTTTTCCTCATCAGATGCAATTCACAAGATTGGTTAAAATCAAAAAGGGGAACAGGTGCTCAAACCCTATCCCCCAGATGATAAAGAAGGCAGGTGCTCAAAAACCTGCCTCAAACAATTGCTCTCTCTTAATGGTAAGTAAGAATTGTTCTCCCTAAATGTAATTGTTTTATGTTTCTAAGCTTTTACACCTTATACAATTACATTTACATAAATCACTGATTTTGAAATGAATGTTTTCAGCGCAGTCAAAAACCAAAAAGGGGAACAGGCGCTCAAAACCTGTTCCCCGAATTGCTCTCTTAATCTAACTCGAAATGCTCTATTAAAATGTAGTTGATTCCTGATTCAAAGGTTTTACAGTATCAAAGATTACATTTATATAAATCGCTGATTGACTATCTCTTTGTAAACATCCGGTTAAGATTGTACCCATTCATACCCATAATTATTACGAATAAACAAGATTAGTGTAATGGCCACCCGAATGTTTTGCTGCAGATTACAAATTCTTATTCATCACCGGCAAAATGAGGACGTTTCACTGCAGTGCCTGGCCTGATGTTAACCTTCTCATTGTTCGGCTTCTCCATACTCTCCCTGTTTCCACCGGAACTTTCTTCATTTTTTGCATATCCGTTGTTACCTACTTTCTGTGTATTCGGGCTGCTTGCTGAAAGCAGTAAAACATTAAGTGCAAAGAGCGGCAGCTTCATCATTCTGCGCCATCGGGAGGGTTGTTTATACAGCCGGTACATCCACTCCAGGCCGGATTTTCTGAACAGTTCGGGAGCGCGTTTTTGTGTTCCCGCAATAAAATCAAAGCTTCCGCCAATGCCGATAATTAATCGGCATTGTTTGAGTTTGCTCATGTTTTCATAAATCCATTTTTCCTGAGACGGTGCTCCCAAGGCTACAAAAACCACCGAGGCATGTTGCAATTCAATCTGTGTGGTTATAGGAAGATTTTCCAAATTTGCATTGGGCGAATCCGGAGAGTAGACACCCTCAATACGTAAACCGGTATTTCTTTCTGCAAGAATAGCTGCTGCTTTATCGGCCACGCCCGGTGCGGCCCCATAAAAGAAAACGGATTGATTCAGCCTTGCACAAAGAGCACAAATTTTTTCAAGCGAATCTGATCCGGTAATCCGATCTACTGATTTTTTATAGAGATGCTTCACAGCCCAGCTTATTCCAACTCCATCTGCCGTGTTTATGCTTGATGACTCTA